>NZ_JAPQKZ010000013.1:0-144604 GCF_027257075.1 Bacteroides sp. LFL-34
CTTTATCCATTCAGAGTGAGAGAAAGGGGGACATTGTCTCTCTTTCCTCTCTGAAAAATAAATGTTTTTATTGCTTATTATCCGCACCCAAAAAGTTGCATTTATAAGTTGAACTCAAGATTAAATATCAGTTACTTGAATGGGATTCATTACTCAAACGAAATAGTTTTTATTTCACCGTTTGATAAACAAACCGTCACCTGTTTCTTATCCTCTGACACATGGACAGATTTCACCGGTGTCAGCTCTTTTGAAGTAAAACCTCTTTTCTCATTCTTCTTCCATAATTGAAGTGTCACATATATTTTTTCACCGGATAACTGATCGGAAACCATATTTAATGCACATTTCTCACTTACAGGATGCACTCCCTCCGGATATACCGTATATGTTTTCTCCCAACCTGTCAATGGTATCATTGCCAATTCATATTTTCCGTTAGAGAGTACCGGAATATTCTGTTTACCCACCTTGCAACATGTTTCCTTTATATCGGAATCCAGACGAGGCAGGGAATAATGTCCCAAACAAATCTCCGCCGGTTCTGAAACAGTCACCTTATCTACCCGCAGAATTCCATCCGGCAGAGGAATATCCGCCAACTGATACTTCACAGTGCTATCCGTTTCGAGCACAGCGTCACGACGATAAATTCCATTTTCGAAACTTTTGAACGTATACAACCGCAACACTTCCCATTCCCCTTTTTTATTCCTTGTTCCATAATTCATGGAAATCTCCCCATTCTTCCCATCTGCCATCCAGGGGAACTCTGTATGGTAAGCCAGTTTATTATAATTTTCGGTACTGCGGAATTTCTGCCAATCTTTTGCCACAGTCTCATGACACCATGAATGCATTTCAGATCCGCCACAATTCGGGTAATTGGTTATCAATAGATTAGTTCCCTGCTGGAACTTATTATACACTTCCCCTTTTTTCAGTTCTTTCTCCCAAGGACCGTTATTCTCTGTAGCCGACCAATAGTTAGAGTTTTCCGGCAACAACAAACTAAGAAAAGCTTTTCCGCACCAATAAACACTACCCCGGCAACTATAAATCTGAACAGCAGGAGCAAAAGGTCCGTAGAAACCCATTGTCGGAACACCATCTTCCAGAAATTCCGGACGTTCTAAAAATTGCAACAACGTAGAAGAAGCTATCCTTCTCATCCATCCATAATTCACATTACCACTTTTGTCATATTCATACAAAGACAAAGGAGCAGTAACGGCAAAACGATAACAAATACTCCGTCCCCACATATTCATCCTGCCATCACGGCTGAACAGAAATGGATAATTATCAACCATGTCATGCTGATTTTCCATAAACTGCCTTGCATATTGAGGGTATTGTTTCTTCCCGAACATTTCCGCCCAAATAGGTCCGTAAGTCTGATAAGCCCACGCACTATAATAGTCATAAGCCGGAGCGTCATTGTACCAGCCTTCGCCCCGATAGCGTGCGAGAAGTTTTTGCAGGTTCGACTCCAGATAGCTTTCATTCACGGCATATCCCTGATCTTTCAGAAAACTCAAGATAAAGACATTGAAAAACATCCAGTTGGAACCAATAGTCGGTCCCTCTCCATAACTCAACATGGTAGCAGCCAGTGAATCTTTCTGTTTCTTAGTCAGAGGATTCCATAACACTTCCTGCGCAGCTTTCATCGAGATTGCTAAAGAGCCCAGTTCCAACAATGTCTGACTGGGACCTCCCGTACGATGCGGAATATAACTTTTACTTTCAGGGTTAGAGATATTTATCAGTTGATAACGATAATAGTCTGCCACTTTTATCCCGTTCATCTCCAGTTCTGGATTATCTTTCAAAAGAGGGGCAGCTACAAATAGAGTTCGTGCCAGACCTTCCAGCTTCGCTACCGGAATTTCTCCCGTATTTCTCGGATATGTTTTATCCAGCTGTTTCGGAAAATACATTTGATCGTCTAATGTATGTATATAGTTAAATGCACCTTTTAATAAATACTCGCCCGCCTGTATCCAGTGCTGACGAGTCATTCCCGTATAAGGGCTTTTCTGATAATCCGGCTGCCGGACGGTGAATATGTTTTCCTGCGCAAAGACCACAGAGAGTTTTAATGATAAAATAGCAAACAATAAAAATAATGCAAATCTTGCTTTCATGGTAATGATATGTTTATAATGTCAGATTCATCGCAAAAGTAAAGCTTTATATACAAACATTCGTCTGAATATCATTCATAAAAGCCCAAATTTAAGTCAAAATGCCACTTTTTTCAGCTGAATGATAAATAACTGCCCTTAACAGATAGAAAAGTCGTGCTTCATAAGCCGACTTTTTTTATCTTTGTAATCTTGAAACATAGCCATGACTACCAATAGTTTGAGAAACATACGGATTCTGCTCTGCTTATTTTTCTGTTTCAGGATGACACCGTTCATATATGCCGGTGAATTCCTGTTCACCACCATCAATGCGTCGCAAGGATTGAGTGATAACCAAATACGTTATATCCTCCAGTTGCCCGATGGAAGAATGGTATTCACCACCAGCGGTAATGTAAATTTATACGACGGAGTACATTTCAGCTATCTTCACCGCACCACGGAATACGTATATCCATTAAACCAATATAACGGGCATTACCGCATTTACCAGAGTGGGGATTCTCTGTTATGGATTAAAGATACTCACAAACTGATGTGCATTGACCTGTACAGAGAGGAATACATTCCTGATTTAGATGCTTACTTTAAGAACAGAGAGATACAAGCCCCCGTAGAAGACCTTTTTGTAGACGATTCAGGACACATCTGGCTACTCATAGCTAACGAATTACTGGAATTAAACAACAAGACCCGTATAACCTTGCCCGGCAAGTATTCCGGAAAATTGCAGGACCTGAATGCCGACAGTACCTCCCTATATTTATTCTATGACACAGGCGAAGTGTCCTGTTACCACATAGCCGACCAAAAAACTGTATACAATATAGCCGCTTATCCTGCATCCGAACAGGCTGAATATCAAAATACTTCTCTCGTCGTCAAAAGTGCAGACGGCTTCTATCAACTACGCAACGGGCGTAAAGGCGGTTTATTCTATTTCAATAGCCACAAGCGCACATGGAAAAAACTCTTCGAACAGAACTATACTCTCAACACCCTTATCATTACCCCTAATGGTGAGAAAGCCTATATCAGTTGCATTCACGGGTTTTGGATGATTGACCTCCACACAGGAACACAAAAATACATCCCCCTATTGGAAACCGGAAACGGACAGATTGTCTCTACCGAAATCAGCACTGTCTTTCAAGACCGACAAGGAGGGTTATGGCTCGGAACTTTCAATCGGGGTTTATTATATCATCACCCGTCCATGCATAAACTGACTCATATAGGTCGCAATGCATTTCCCGTCTCCCCGGAAGAAGAAATCAATATTGAATCTTTCGCCGAAGATAAAGATGGAAATATCTATCTGAAAGCTCATTCCCGAATTTATCGACTGACAGTCAATGAGCAGAAATCCCATGTATTGAAGCCGGCAGCTATCCCTACAAATTCTCCTGAAATCCTGAATCGGTTGCCCCCCAACAAGAACCATCATTTCAGAAATAAAGTATACAATACATTATATACCGACACACGCGGCTGGACATGGGCAGGAACTCCTGACGGACTGGAACTTTTTACCAGCGAAAACGACTCTGCCCCACGTATCTTCTATCGTGAAAACGGATTGAGCAATAACTTTATCCAGGGCATTATTGAGGACAAATATCGAGACATCTGGGTAACGACCAGTAACGGTGTCACACGCATCCACATAAATCCGGAGAATAAGAACATCAGTTTCACCCGGTTCAATCAGTTGGACGGTGCTTTGGACGGCGAATACATAAAAGATGCCGTATTCAGTTCTTCCGACGGTACTCTCTATCTGGGTGGTATTGATGGCTTTAGCATATTCCATCCCGACAAGGACTCCATTCATCCGATGCTTCCTGATCCGCCGGTTTTCACAGCCTTACGCTTGTATGGAGAGAAAGTGAATACTGGAAAAGAATATGGCAACCGCATCATCCTGTCCAAGGCTGCTCCTTATACAACCGAAATCGAACTGGACTATAACCAAAACTTCCTGACTTTCGAATTTTCGGCATTGAATTATATCAATCATGAACGCACATACTACCGTTATCAACTGGAAGGTATCGACCCGCAATGGATGAGTACATTTGCAGGAAGACAGGGAAATGCGACTGTAGGGAAAGGTCTTCTTCAAGCTGTTTACACCAATTTACCACCGGGAGATTATACATTCAAAGTCATGGCCTCGGACAATCCTCTTCAGTGGAACGGCAAAGTGACAGCAATAAAATTAACCATCCATGCACCGTGGTGGAAAACAACCACGGCTTATATCCTGTATGCAGTCATTTTATTACTGATTGCTTTCACCGGTAGCCGATTGTATATCTATTGGAGCAGAAAGGAAATGGAACGCAAGCATAAAGAAGAGATTCTATTACTCCGTATCCGCAACCTGATCGAACAAAATAATTCTCTAACCTGTGGCATAGAAGAAACGTCTCCCGACCATCAGCAACAGGACACAGAAGAATCTGCATTTCTGGCACAAGCCATCAAACTGGTGGAACAGAATCTGCACGTCAATGGCTATTCGGTGGAGCAACTAAGCCGCGACCTCTGTATGGAGCGAACGGGATTATACCGCAAACTGGTGACTATGCTCGATCAGTCTCCCAGCCTCTTTATCCGTAACATTCGTCTGCAACGGGCAGCACAACTGATAACAGAGGGCAAGCTAAGTATTACAGAAATTGCGGAACACACAGGTTTTAGCAGTTCCAGTTATTTAAGCAAATGTTTTCAGGAAATGTATGGATGCCGCCCGTCAGAATATGCCGAAAAAGCGAAGGAATCAACGTGATTACTGTTTGTTTCAACCTGATTGTTGTCCGTTTTGCTTGCCTCTGCCCTACTTTTGCTGCATCATAAAGTACTTAAAAACCATGAAAATGAATCTTATTAGAAAAGCCGGTTTCTTGCTTGTATGTGCAACAATGGTTGCAGCAGGCAATGGTACAGCACAAAATGTACAGCGTACCTCACAAGGCATCAAGTGTGCCACACAGGGGATGGATGTCAACGTAGAGTTTTATTCACCCTCCATTGTCAGGGTTTATAAGACGCCCAGTCAGAAATCTTGCAATAAAGAAAGTCTGGTCATTGTCAAAACGCCCGAGTCGACTCCTGTTTCTTTCGGTGAAAAGGGGAAAAATGTGACATTAAGCAGCCGTCTTATCCAAGTGGAAGTGAACCCGGAGACTGGTGGTATCCATTTTTTCGATTCGTCCGGGCAACGTCTGTTGACGGACAAGGATTACGGAACACAATTCACTCCTTTCAATGATGCAGGTGTTCCGTCTTTCAATGTCCGCCAGGCCTTTTTGCTGGATAAAGACGAAGTAATCTACGGTTTGGGACAGCAGCAGACGGGTAAAGTGAACCAACGCAATTAGAAACTGTTTCTCCGCAATCAAAATATGAGTATCTGCATTCCATTCATTCATTCCGTCAAGGGATATGCCCTTTATTGGGATAATTACTCTCCTACTACTTTCCTCGACAATCCGCAAGAGATGTCGTTCGACTCGGAAGTAGGCGATTGCGCTGATTATTATTTCATTTACGGCGGCAATGCGGACGGTGTAATAGCCGGAGTGCGCGAGCTGACCGGTCAGGCCCCGCTCTATCCGCTCTGGACACTGGGATTCTGGCAATGCCGCGAACGCTATAAAAGTCCGGACGAACTCTGCGAAGTAGTAGATAAGTACCGTGAACTGAAAGTACCTTTGGACGGTATCATCCAAGACTGGCAATATTGGGGATGCAACGAAAACTGGAACTCGATGAAATTCCAAAACCCACGCTATATCAACAAAATGGGTGATCCGGAATACATGAAATTCCTCCCGAACGGAGAAGACAGAAATGCTAATTATGGAACGCCACGCATCAAAAGTCCGAAAGAAATGATCGACTATGTACATAAACAGAATGCACATACCATGATTTCAGTATGGGCCTCGTTCGGTCCGTGGACAGAGATGTACCAGAAAATGGATAGCCTGAAAGCATTGCTTCACTTCGAGACATGGCCTCCCAAAGCCGGAGTAAAACCTTACGACCCGTTCAATCCGACAGCACGCGATATGTATTGGGCAGAAATGAAAAAGAACATCTTCGATCTCGGTATGGATGGTTGGTGGCTCGACTCTACCGAGCCGGATCATCTGGAAATCAAGGACAAAGATTTCGACACCCCCACTTATCTAGGTTCATTCCGCAGAGTGCACAACGCTTTCCCTTTGATGTCCAACAAGGGTGTATACGAACATCAACGTGCTACCACTTCCGACAAGCGGGTATTCCTGCTCACACGTTCGTCTTTCCTAGGACAGCAACGTTATGCGTCACATTCATGGAGCGGTGATGTAGTCTCTACCTGGGAAGTGATGAAGAAACAACTGGCGGCAGGACTAAATTACTCACTATGCGGCATACCATACTGGAATACCGACCTAGGCGGCTTCTTCGCACGGAAATATAACAATAATGTACACAATATCGCTTATCATGAATTGCACGTGCGCTGGTATCAGTGGGGAGCATTCCAGCCGATCATGCGTTCACACAATTCCAGTCCGGTAGCTGTGGAAATATACCAGTTTGGCAAGAAAGGAGACTGGGCTTATGACGCACTCGAAAAATATACTCACCTGCGCTATCGCCTTTTGCCCTATCTCTACAGCACTTCATGGGAAGTTACCAACAAAGCGGGCAGTATCATCCGACCACTCATGATGGATTTTCCTAAAGATAAGAAAGTACTCGAGATGGATACAGAGTATATGTTTGGCCGTAATTTCCTTGTCCGCCCCGTAACTGATTCGCTTTATACATGGCAGGACGACAAACAGAACGGCTATCAGAAGAATATGAATAAGATAGGAAAGACAGATGTTTATCTACCCGCAGGTGCCCAATGGATTGATTTCTGGACCGGGAAAAGCCTGAAAGGCGGACAAACCATCCAGCGTGAAGTGCCTATCGACATCATGCCTGTCTATGTCCGTGCTGGTTCTATCCTACCCTGGGGACCGGCTGTACAATATTCCACCGAAAAGAAATGGGATAATCTGACACTTCGCATTTATCCGGGCGCCGACGCTGAATTTACTCTTTACGAAGATGAGTTCGACAACTACAATTACGAAAAGGGAGCATACACTACCATTGCCATGAAATGGAATGATAAAGACCGTACCCTGACGATTAACGACCGGCAAGGTAACTACAAAGGAATGCTGAAAAATCGTAAATTCAACATTATCATTGTAGAACCGGGAAAAGGTTGTGGTGACGGTGATGCTACGACATTCGATCAATCTGTTTCTTATAGGGGAAAGAGAGTAGACGTAAAATTATAAAGTTTCAACTTTATTCCCACCATCTCACACTGGGGAAATAAACAGTAACCAATCGGTAAATTTCCCTCTAACACCTGTTTTTCAATTTTACAAGTACAGCCTTCACCCTTCACAATGCCCTATTCATCGGCATTAGCGGGTGAAGGCTGCTCTTTCATCCGCCTTTCACCCTCCGTTTTCTTAACCCTGTATAATTCTTCTCCACCTGTTACTTCTAAAAACATATCTAACCTGTTTCCCACTCATTACTAACTAACTTCTTTTTCATTAATAACAAACTTTCTTTTGATTACTAGTAAACTTCTTATTACCAGTATGTAAACTTGTTTTTCATTAAATGCAATCTATAATTGCAAGTTGCGTTTATAAAAACAAAAGCTTTGATTATATAAATGCAAGTTTCATTTATATAATCAAAGCTTGCATTTATAGTTTTCTTATGATGCAAAGAAAGTTTGGTTCCTATACAAAGGAAGTTTATCCCTTATAGAAAAGAAGTTTTCCTATAATAGTCTGGAAGCTATCTGCTAACACTTCTTCTGCCAACTATAGATAAAAGATTTAGCAGACTAGACAATCTGTGAAAACCAGGGTAGAAAGGTGAAAGGAAAGTGAAAGCCTACCCTTCACCCGCTAATGCCGATGAATAGGGCATTGTGAAAGGTGAAGGGTATTTTCTTGAATTTCCATAAGATCCCGCAACGATTCAAAACGGAACTTTCCGGGAACTATCGTTTCAAATAAGTCTTCTAAAACGAATGTACTCTTCCTTCAACAATGGCAAATCTATACAGAGAGAAATTATCAATCAGCCATTATCTTCACATCAGGCGACGGAACACGGAACCAATACTCCACCCATCGTTTTTCTTTATCGGGCATTGAGAACGATAACTTAATCAGATTGTCGTGGAGACGTTCAACACTAATTTCATTCTCTGTTCCCGGAACGAAAACAGGATCGGACGATTTTCCCAATATCTCGACATACACGCTGTCTGAAGGCAAACGATACTCTCCCTGGGAAAATATAATGGCATTCGATTTCGCATCCCTGCCACGTGTCATGATGTTTATAAATGTTTTATCGGCAGAAATTACTTTTAAGACCGGTAATAATGCAATCCGAAAATCATGTGCACCGGGCTGCACAAGACAGCTTTGCCATACTCCCTCCAGACTCTTATTAGTGACTTCCTGACCGCTAGGGACAGTAAGTTCAGGAATATTCATATTCGGAGTATTGCCATTTTGCTTTTTCGACAGGCTAAACATTACAGGAATAGTGAAACGCACTTTGACAGCCTTGCCATCCGCCATTCCGGGTGACCATTTAGGCATTGTTTTCACCACGCGCAAAGCCTCTTCATCCAACAGCGGATCAACTCCTCTCACTACCTTTCCCTGTCCCGGTGTTCCATCTTCCATCACTACGAACTGGATAATCACCCGACCGGAAACTCCTTTCTTCTGGGCTTCGACAGGGTATTTTACGTTAGTTGCCAAGTATTTCATCATGGCTTGCATGCCTCCCGGAAACTTCGGCATCTCATCGGGAATTAAATAAACTCCCTCACTATCTATTCTGGGGACTGACTCTTTCTGTGCAAACAATGGCAAACACAGAAACAACGCTATGAAAAGACTTACTAGTTTTGTATGCATGGTTTTCCGTTTTAAGGTTGAACAATAAACGAAGATAACATCTTTACGCTAAAAGACCAACAAAAAAATCGTTTATTTTCCTCATACACAGCAGTTATTTATTGCACAATAAATACTGTTGCCACCAAGCCACAAGTAAATAACAAATAAAAATGTGAGTTCGGGATAAGGGTATTTATCCCGAACTCACATCCAAAAGAAATATCATCTAGTTGTTCACCAATACAACACCTCCCTGTGGAAGGATTTCCAGTTGCACTTTTCCGCTTTCTTTTACTTTCAACGTCACAAGTTGAGGTTCTCCTTTTTTATCATCCTTATACAGAGAAACGATTTTTCCGGCAAACATATCTAAATCCAGTTTCAACTTTACGATTTCTTTCCCGGCATTCACAGCAGCCAGATACCAGGTGTCACCGTGGCGACGTGCCAAGACCACATATTTTCCCGGATATCCGTCAATGAAACGTGTTTCATCCCACGTGGTAGGAACCGTTTTCATATAGTCCACACAAACAGGGGAAACATCTTTCAGGTTGTTGGGAGCAAGCGCAAAATTCTGTACCGGATTCTGGAATAATACGGTAGTGGCTAATTGAAATATATCAGTAGTACGGCGGGTAGTTCCTCCGTCATTGTTGCGATTCAGCCGTTTGTTCAGGAAACAACCACCGAATTCCATGCAACCCACCGCGTTGCGGATAAACGGATGCAGACAGGCATTGAAAGCCTCTTCATCACAGAAGTGCTGGCCGAAAACCATATTTTCGGAGGCCAGTACAGCCTCGCTGCCTACATAGTTCGGGTACATACGTTCCCATCCGCGAGGGATGGTGCAACCGTGGAAGATTACCATCAGACCGTGGTCGTCAGCATCACTCAAAATATCTTCATACAGGCGCATCGTTTCCTGCTTGTCGCCACCAAAGAAATCAACTTTGATTCCTTTCACTCCAAGACTTTGCAACCATTTCATTTCACGTTTGCGGATAATAGCATTGTCCATGTGATTCACCGGCCCCTGCTCAATATCATTCCAATAGCCGGAAGAGCTATACCATAAGAAGAGTTCAACTCCTTTGCTTCGTGCGTATTCTATCAAAGATTTCATGCGGTCACGGCCGATGTTCGTATCCCACCAGTTATCGATCAAGGCATACTCATACCCCATTGCAGCTGCAAAATCAATATAGCGCACCTGATCGTCATAGTTAATACTACCATCCTGCCAGAGAATCCAGCTCCATGTGCCGCGTCCGAAACGGTAGTCATGCTTCGTTTCATAAAGAGGACGTACGACATCCCAGATAACGGTTGTTTCCACAATAGGTTTCAAGGTTTCGCCAACAGTTATGGTACGCCAGGGAGTAGCACCGGGAAGGGCAAATGCCGGAGCAGAAGTGCCGTTACCGTTATTTTCTGCTGCCATCGGGAAAGCAACCGTATACAGATTACCTTCGCTTACATCGCTCAAACGAGAACCGCAGTAACGACTGTCTACACCCGTTTCGCTGACTAACACCCAACCATCATCACCGATACGGAACAGACAAGGGAACGTGTAACCATGCCCGTACTGTGAACGGTCACTCATGGGAGCATCTGCTTTGTACTCTTCCTCATAACTGGGCTTTGTACGCTTCCAACCTATCATGGCATCGCTTTGCGGACATAAGAAAGTAGTTGTCTGTTGCGGAAAGCGAAAGCCGGTTTCTTCGGCAGTTACCGTTACACTTCCTTTTCCATCCTGACGCGGAAGAGTATAGCGGAAAGCTACATCGTGATTGCTGACACGAAAGACTACATCTATTTTCTGCCCTTTCGGATTCTCAAAATTACAAATCAGTTCGTTTGCCTGATAATGCACTTTGGAGGTTTTAATACGATCCTGATGATAGACAGTATCGATCGGAGTAACAGCGTGTCCTGTCAGTTTCATCCCTTTTGCAAAGTCACCGATATTCGTATTCATACCCAAAGGAGATTTCTCCAACATTGCCTTTCCATTGTAGGTAATCGAATAACTCGGCTTTTCGGCTGGAGAAGCAGATACAATCAATTGCAGTTTTTCATCCGGCCCTTTCACTACCACTTCCTGTGCTATCAGAGAAGTCAGACAGCAACTAGCCAGCAGGGTACTTATTATCTTCTTCATATTATTTATATCGTTATTATCTTCACTTTTTTCTGTTATTTCTCATTTGCCTTCTTTATGCGGATCACCGTAAAAGAATAGGCAGGTAATTGATAGTCAAACTTTTCTGCTACTTCCATTGTGTCTTCAACAGGTAGCGGGGTATCGGCCGGTTTGCCGGTCAGTACGGTTCTTTTTGCAGAAGACTGTATAGCACCGATTCCGGAAAGGTCGACATTCGTATTCACCTCTACGGGAAGTAAATTGACCAGCTTCACAATCACGTCGCCACTTGCCGAGTCACGGACAATAGAAGCGGCAATGCGTTTCCGCACTTGATCATCTCTATTATCAAGAGTGATCTTTGACGGCAAATATTCGTTTCCGGCATTCTGTCCGTAGAGTTTCTGAACATAGTAGCCGGTGGTAGGTTTCACTTCCCGGTTATTGAAGTAAATCAAATCCGGATTCCACTGGGTATGTCCTTCTTTTGCGAGAAGAGGGGCATAGGAAGTCATGTGTACAACATCTCCATTACGTTCCAAGGCAGCAAGATAAAGAGCTTCTGTCAGTGCTGTTTCGATATTCGCCTTTCGTCCCGGTATGTGAGTTGCATATTCGCCCAAGTATACTTTTGTCTTTTTCGAACGATCGTATTTGTCGTAGAAATCCTGGTTGTTCAGGAACCATCCCGGAGTCTGGTAATAATGTTCGTCGACCATCGGAATACCCAGTTTGTCCGCCAGCTTCCATCCTTCCACGTAGTCTGTACCCTCATTGAACGGTCCCACTGTACCGACAACAATCATTTCAGGATATTTTTCTTTGATGGCATTGAAGATCATTGTGAAGCGTTCTTCGAAGATATCAGTGATAAGATCTTCATTTCCGATACCGATGTATTTCAGATTGAAAGGTTTCGGATGCCCGGCTTCGGCACGTACCTTTCCCCATTTGGTCTTCTTAGCGTCACCGTTTGCCCATTCTATCAGATCAAGAATATCCTGAATATAAGCTCCCATTTCGCTCATCGGGATACCACCTTGTTGTCCTCCTCTCAAGTCGCCGTGACAGGCAGAGTTCTGGCAAGGAACACCGGCCGCCAGCACTGGAAGCGGTTCCGCACCAATATCTTCGCAAAACTGGAAATATTCAAAATAACCCAATCCCATGCTTTGATGGTATCCCCAAAGGTTACGCTGTGCTTTTCTTGTTTCCAACGGACCTACTGTATTTTTCCATTGATAAATGTTTTTCAAGCCATCACCATGAGCCACACAGCCACCGGGGAAACGGATGAAACGGGGATGAATATCAGCCAACACTTGAGCCAGATCTTTGCGAAGCCCGTTCTTACGTCCTTTAAATGTATTCTGCGGGAATAGGGAAATCATGTCCAGATTCAATTCACCAACAGATTGAGGGATGATTTCGAGATGAGTGTCCGCAGTAGCTTTAGCAGTTATTACCGCTTTATATGTTTTCCATTGACGGGAAGACACTGTTAGAGAAGTCTCTCCACACACATTTCCTTTTCCATC
Source organism: Bacteroides sp. LFL-34 (assembly GCF_027257075.1). Classification (NCBI taxonomy): domain Bacteria; kingdom Pseudomonadati; phylum Bacteroidota; class Bacteroidia; order Bacteroidales; family Bacteroidaceae; genus Bacteroides; species Bacteroides sp. LFL-34. The sequence goes on from NZ_JAPQKZ010000013.1 coordinate 12,851, forward strand.
TACCAGACGAACCTGCAATTTATTTGATTTAGCCTGCGGAACCCGGGCGAAGATGGAAAAATCATATTTCTCTCCGGTGTTCAGTGCGATTCCATCAAAACCTGTATTTTCTAATGCAGCTCCCGGTTGTTCTACATTCAGCACGGCATAATGTGGGTTATTGATATGAATAGGGTCGGTAGTATCAATAGTGAAAGTCGTTTTCTCTCCTTTCAGTGCCCAGGAATGAGTGCTGTTCCAGTTCTTATCTCCTTCCCTGTCCGAAGGGTCGTACTCGAAGTCGCGGTTTTGGATAAGTTCTGCATAGAGTCCTCCGTCTGCCGAATAATTGATGTCTTCAAAAAAAGCGCCCAGCAATACATCACTAATGGCTTTTGCGCCTTCCGGTTGTACAGTGACCGTTGCTTTTACAGGCTTCAAACCGGCAAAACGTTCTCCATCCTGTATCGGACGTTCTCCATGTAATGAGTTCCGATATTGATTCCAGCCATAATTTTTATCCAATCCATCCACCAAGGTCCAAACTACCCGGTTGATATTTCCTTTCTGCTCTTCTCCGGCAACAATAGCTTTCACTCTCACTCCGTCAAAATCCGGCGTAGTACGGGGATATTTCTGACTGGTCCAGTTGATTAAATCCTTGGAAGTAGCTTGGCCGTATCCATCATGGTCATTCAGTTTCCAGGTACAAATCCATTCGCCATCGGACGATTGTTTCAAATAAGGATCGAGCATTTTCTTCTGTGATCCCCAGCGGCTATAATCGCACCGGAGATATCCGTAGTTCCGGCCAATTTCAAACCAATTTTCTTTATCTGTACTCCAGGCAAAACGGAGTCCGCTGCGTCCGTCGTCTCCGGAAGTTGCAAAAGAAAACAGATAAACCGAATCGGGTGTACTCGTCATTTCTTTGATTGCAGCTAAAGTGAGCTGCTGGAACGACAAAAACAAGACAACTAAAAAGAGGAATAATTTTCTCATGGTATATATTGCATTAAGATTATCAATCGCAAAGTTAAGATTTTCATCATTCTAACAAGCGTGTTTCATATAATAATTGGTAATTATACACTTAAAAATATATAAGAAACAAGTAAACAAGGGTAAAATATACACTTTTCCCCATATCGTATACTGTTTTCCTGGATTACAACTAGTTGAATCCATCTTATCAGAATAACTCAAAAGAAAACAAAAGGATGGGAATACTCACTGGGAAGCGAAGATTACCCGCCTGAAAAACAATTGGTTTAACAAATCAGGGACAGGTATTTTTCTCCTGTCCCACGAGATATTTTAGTTCAGAAACCTTCGGGTTTACCATAGACCTTGAAGAGGCGTTTCAACTCTTTTGGGGTAATCGGCATGACAGTGCCATGGCGCGGATGGAAATCCATACTGATAGCATGGTCAATCACTTTGAAATGTTCCAGATCGGAACTTTCGGTAAACTGGTATTTACCTTTCGTATATACATCATACATCAAAATATACTTATCGGAACCAACCAGCGGGAAAATACCCGAACCTTCTACCGGATCCTTCGTCTGCTGTTTATAGTCATCCGATTCTGTCCATTGGCCGGAGGTTAGAGAGGAGGTAGTGGCCTTTTTAATTCCATTTCCATTCCCTTCCGTTTTGTAGAACAAATGATAGAGTTTATCTTTGTAAATAATGTCGCCGTCAATACATGATTTTTTGTTTTCCGGAAGAAACAGTGGCTTCGGTTCTCCTTCTATATCGGTAAAATCTTTGTCGGCATAAGCATAATAAATGATATCGGGACCATTGCCATGTTGCATGGACCAGTAAACCATGTACTTTCCTGCTTCCCTATCATAAATAGTTTGTGGAGCCCACACACGTTTCAGATCCTCCTGATTGGGATATTTTTTCTGGATATTCACGATATTGGAAGTCCAGTGTACAAGGTCTTTTGATTTCAATAATATCATGGCACGGTTAGAACTCCATCCATTGCCGGACACCATATCTGTCACCACCATATAAAATGTCTTCCCATCTTCACAGCGCAAGATATGGGGATCACGTACTCCACCTGTTGAACTAATCACACGGGAATCAAGTACCGGCTGATTTCCATTCAAGGCTTTATAATTATATCCATCGAGGCTAACAGCCATCCGGACGGCTTCTTCACTCATGCGATTGCCGGTGAAGTAAACAAACAGGTAAGCAGATTGCTGGCAATACCCAGTCAACACTCCCACAAATAGGAATGCGAAAAGAATTATATTTTTCTTCATATTCATCATCATTTCAATGCTTTTTCATCCATTGTTTTATTCTTGTTCATTCACTGTTTAGTAGTTGAAATCAGCAGGTTTCACATATACACGATATTCCTTAATCATACCCGGATACCCTTTTTCGGCACGAGGCAGATAGCGGAAACCGGTCACATTTTCCACTTTGCTCAAGTCAATTACCAATTGATGAGGATAAGGAACATTGTCCACTGTCATCCAGAAAGTGGATTCCTGCAAGTCGAATATCTTGTCGGCTGTACGGTTGCCACTACGCGTTTCTTCACTATCGGCATAACGAATCTTCCAATGTTCGCGGGATACCGGTTTACCATCAGCTCCCAGGACATCAAACTCTGCTATCGCTGCGATGTTATCATTTGCTTGTGGAGAAAGTGCTTCCAGACAGAAATAACGTCCTTTCACCAGAGTGGCAAATCGCACTTCCTGCCAGCCGTTACCCGGAGTGAAAGCTCCTTCATGGACCACTTTCTCACCCGTCAGTTTCAGTTTTTCTCCATCCTTGCGGTGTGTTTCGGGAGCTTTTTCACGAAGCACATCGAGAATTGGTTTCTTCAAACCTTTGATGGAAGCCCGGGTAGGACCTTTCAAATCCAGAACGAGGATTTCATTCTCTCCTTCTTTCAGCCAGCACCCCGGCATAAAGAGAGTCTGCTGCGGACCGATTTCCCAGAAACGCCCCATTGCATGACCGTTCACCCAGACCATACCTTTTCCCCATGTACTCATATCCAGGAAAGTATCTCCTACTTTATCCAGTGTAAAGGTGCTCTTATAATAGGCAGGCATAGTCGGTAATATCTTTGTATCGCTATATTTCTTATCTTTTATAAAGGAATAATCTACCGGGAAGTTATATACAGTCCAGTTTTTCAATTCCTTAGTCTGGTTACCCGAAATAAGTTCCACCTTTTCAGTGATTCCTTTGCGGTCGTGGATGGATTTGTCAAAGTTAACACGTCCCATTGCTTCCACAAGAATATCCAGTTGTGTGCCTTTTTTCAGCGCGGGCAGGGTCGTTGTAAATTCTCCCTTACGACGGTCCAAGCGTGCCAGCAGTTTACCGTCGGCATATATCTGCGCCCAGTCGTGCACTTCCGTAATTTTCAAAGTGGTGCCTGCAAGAGTCGTTTCGGGCAATGTGGTGCGATACAGAATCGTTCCCCATCCCTGGTTGAATTGTTCCATCGGTTGAATATCCACCGTTTGTTTTGCCTCCGGCAGATTTGAGAAAAGCGGAGCCACTTTATGGAAGTGAAACTCGGGGATTTCAATAACAGGCAGAGCTGCGGGCAACGTCTCACCTGCCGGAAGATAGTTTTTCAACAAGTCACGAAGCAAGAAAAACTTGTCGGTCGTCCATCCGGGTTCGCTAATCGGAGCATCATAATCGTATGAGCTGCACATGGCGGAATAAGCCGGGTTGTTCGCACCTCCCCAATGTCCGAAAGTCGTTCCTCCGTGAGTCATATACAGACTGAAAGAGATGTTCCGGTCGAGCATATCCTTGATGCCCTGTACCATATCTTTTGCAGGACGTGTCTCATGTTTGCGTCCCCAGTGGTCGAACCATCCGCTCCAGAACTCGCTACACATCAACGGAGTTTCAGGACGAAGTTCTTTGAGTCTTTTAAATTGCTGGTCGATATTGGCACCTGTTCCAAAGTTCACCGTCCAAATCAGGTCATCGAGCGCGTTATTGGTGAAGTTACTGCTCCAGTCACATTGAAACAGAGGTACATCGGAAAAACCGGATTCACGAACCAGGTCGCGCACGGCAGAGACATAAGGTTTGTCGATTCCATAAGAACCGTATTCATTCTCTACCTGTACCATGATGATATTTCCCCCTTTATTCACTTGCAGCGGAGCCAGTTGCTTACCGACCTCTTTCATAAAGATGCCTACCCGTTCCATATAATAGGGATCGAGCGTACGCAAGGCTATATCTTTTTTCTTCAACAGCCACCAGGGAAGTCCCCCCATCTCCCACTCCGCACATACATACGGACCAGGACGGACAATGACATACATACCGTGTTTCTGTGCCGCACGGCAGAAAGTTGCAATATCATTCTGACCGGAAAAATCGAACTTTCCTTCTTCCTGTTCATGGATATTCCAGAAAATATAAATACAAATAGTATTCATGCCTAATGCCTTGCACATCTCAATGCGATGCTCCCAATAAGCTTGCGGGATGCGGGTGTAATGCAACTCGGCAGCCTTCACCACAAACGGTTTTCCATCCAGCAAGAATGTGTTCTTGCCTGCCTCAAACTTCCGTGCAGTAGTTTGCGCCTGTGCAGTACTAAAGAAAATAACTGTAAAAAGTACCAGTAAAGCAATCAATCTGTTTTTCATGGTTTATTCAAAAATAGAATTTTAATAGTATACGGCAAAGGTAGGCGATTCACCTAAAAAGAAGGGCATAATTATCATTCAAAAAGGGTTGGAAATAAAGCAAAATAGCGCCAAATAGCAGATAAAACAACAATGGTCGGAAGATGAGAGGCATTTTACCATGCTCATCTTCCGACCATTTGTCCGGTATGTGATTACAATAAAATCAGTTTTCTTTTGTCAATAGACTTTCCAGTTCTTCCGCATTCAGGCGGAGGTAGAATTGTCCGCGATAGGCTACGGAGATAGCGCCCGTTTCCTCTGAAACAATAATGGCATGTGCGTCCGACTGTTGAGAGATTCCCATCGCTGCGCGATGCCGCAAGCCAAGTTCTTTCGGTATATTCAAATCATGGGAAACAGGAAGGATACATCCCGCCGCCTTGATACGTTTTTTGCTGATAACCATCGCTCCATCGTGCAACGGGCTATTCTTGAAAAAGATATTCTCGATTAAACGCTGATTGATTGCCGCATCAATCAATTCGCCTGTACGAACGACTTCATCTAAAGGAGTATTATGCTCAATGACAATCAATGCGCCGACTTTTTGTTTCCCCATGCTTAAACAGGCCATTACCACGGGCATGATATCATCGTGCTTCAACGATTCTTTCTTCGATCCGCTAAAGAGACGGGCCAATGCACTGACATGCCGGTGAGATCCCAAAGTCAAAAGAAAACGGCGTATCTCATCTTGAAAAAGCACAATCAACGCTATTACACCCACATTCATCAATGTGTCGAAAATAGAACCCAACAGTTTCATCTCCAGCACTTGTGTCACCACCAGCCAGATCAGAATAAAAACCAAAATTCCGGTGAATACCTTGATGGAGCCGGAAGCTTTCATCAGTTTGTAGGTATAGTACAAAACAAAAGCTACCAGCAGGATATCGATAAAATCTTTTATGCCAAACTCAAAAAACATGCACCCTCCTCTTATTTGTCATATCCACTCTCTATTTTTAATTTCTCTGTGATCCGGACAGCTTCCACCGCCTCACGCACATCATGTACACGCAGGATGTGCGCTCCTTTCATCAACGCAACAGTGTCCAATACGGTTGTCCCGTTTAATGAATCTTGCGGGGTTCCTCCCAATAATTTATAAATCATTGATTTCCGCGAAACTCCCACTAAAACGGGAAGTTCGAATATGTGGAATTCTTCCAGATGCGCCATCAGTTCATAATTATGCTCCAATGTTTTTCCGAATCCGAATCCCGGATCGAGAATGATATCTTTCACTCCCAAGTCGCGAAGTTGCTGCACTTTACGAGCGAAATACAGGAAAACATCTTTAATCAGGTTATCATAAGACGGTTCTTTCTGCATACTTTGGGGTGTTCCCTTCATATGCATCATAATATAGGGCACTCCCAAGTCGGCTACTGTCTGAAACATCCGGTGATCCATTTCACCGGCAGCTATGTCATTAATCATAGCAACTCCATATTCTTTCACACATTCTTCGGCTACATCAGCCCGGAAAGTATCAACAGAGATAATAGCTTCCGGATGATTATGGTTCAGGATTTCCAGACCGGTACGCAGTCTGTTCATCTCTTCTTCAGCAGAAATATGTTCGGCATTCGGCCGTGAAGAATAGGCGCCTATATCAATTATCGAAGCACCTTCATCAAGTATCTGACGGGCCCGGGCAGCAATGTCCTCTTTGGTCTGCATCCGGCTGCGGGAATAAAAAGAATCGGGAGTTACATTCAATATTCCCATCACCTGCGGAGTAGCAAGATCGAGCAACCGCCCTTTTACATTTATATAAATAGGAGATATAGGTTTCATCATTGACAACATTCCTTTTAGATCGCCTACAAATGTAGATAAAAAAAGCAAGTATTCGTACTAAAAAGAAGAAATAAACGTATATTTGCAAACTATAGAAGAAACCGAAAAATTCATACCATGAGCCGATTAACCCTATTTCACGTAGGATTTCTTTTCCTCATTTTGTTCTTTACCACTACTGCTAAAGCTCAAAAAGAGGCTGAAACTTTCAATGTTGACTCTACTCTCTATGAATATTATCAACGTTGTCAAGAATACCTATTAGAGCCTGTTGTGCTTAGCATGTCCGACACATTGTTCAGAATGGCCGGTGAACGGCATGATGAACGAATGCAGGCAGTAGCCATAGCCACCCGACTGGATTACTATTATTTTCAGGGAACCAATGAAGATAGTGTCATCCACTATACCAACAAAGTAAAAGAATTCGCCAAAGCCACTCATCAGCCTAAATATTATTATTTTGCATGGGCCAACAGGCTAGTTACCTATTACTTAAAAACAAGCAGAACAAACATAGCACTTTATGAAGTGCAAAATATGTTAAAAGAAGCTCAGAAAGAGGATGACAAAACCGGTTTGTCCCGTTGCTACAACATTATGTCGCAAATCTACACTATCAAAAGATTCGATTCGATGGCCTTCGAATGGCGGTTGAAGGAAATCGAACTAACTGAAAAATACAATATCGAAAACTATAATATTTCCCAGACGTATGCCCAGATAGCCAACTATTACATCAGCCAGAAAAAACAAAAAGAAGCATTGAGAGCTGTGGAAAAGGCCATTTCAACAGCCAATTCTTCTACACAGCAAATATCTGCCAAGTTGGAGTACGTTAACTACTACAGCAAGTTCGGTGACTTTCAGGCAGCCGAAAAAATATTGAAGGAATGTCAGATTGCATTCGAACAGGATAAAAGACTGGAATCGATCAAAAAGAGACTGTATAATATAGAATGTTTGTACTATCAGCAGACCAGGCAATATCAAAAAGCATTGGAAGCTGCAGAGATGCAAGAAAAGGAAGAGCACCGTTTAAGCGAAAGTATACTTAGCAGCAGTCACTATCGTACACAGGGAGAAATCTACCAGAAGATGGGGAATATGAACATGGCAGTCAAATATCTGCAAATGTATATCAACACCGACGACTCCTTAAAAATAGCCAATGAGCAAGTAGCCAGCAGCGAATTTGCCACCTTGCTAAACGTTGAGAAACTCAATGCCGAAAAGAAAGAACTAATGCTCCAGGCACAGGAAAAGGAGTTGCATAATAAAACAACATTGATTATCTCATTGATTATTTTATTAGGTATTCTATTCTTATTCCTTTATAGAGAAAACTTCCTGAAACGCAAACTGAAAGTTTCGGAAGCAGAACTCAAAACAAAGAATGAGGAACTTACGGTGTCGAGGGAAGAATTACGTAAAGCCAAAGACATAGCGGAAGCGAGCAGCCGGATGAAGACAACGTTCATCCAGAGCATGACCCATGAAATCCGTACACCGCTCAACTCTATTGTAGGCTTCTCGCAGGTGTTAAGCGATCACTACAGCAATAGTCCGGAAACACAGGAGTTTGTCAATATTATCAAGAGCAACAGTAACGACTTGCTCCGACTGGTCACTGACGTGCTCGCTCTGTCGGAACTGGATCAATATGAGCAACTGCCCACAGATGATGAAACAGATATGAATACGATCTGTCAACTTGCCTCTGAAGTGGCCAAAGACAACAGGCAAAAGGATGTGGAAGTTCTGTTCGAACCTGCAAAAGAAAACCTGCTCATACGCAGTAATTCGGAACGCATATCACAGGTGTTGAACAACCTGGCACATAATGCCGCCAAATTTACAACTCATGGCAGTATCCGCATAGCTTATTCCGTACTGGAAGCTGAAAAGAAAATTGAAATCAGTGTCACCGATACAGGAACTGGTATTCCGAAAGATCAGCAGGAGGCGGTATTTGAGCGTTTCTACAAAATGAATTCTTTCACACAAGGCACCGGTCTCGGACTGCCGATATGCCGGAGCATTGCCGAGAAGTTAGGAGGCAGCCTCCGGATCGACTCTTCCTATACGGACGGATGCCGGATGATACTGACTCTTCCTTTGGTATATGCCTAAGTAAAAATCTGTCCGAACTCCCATCAAATCCGAAAGAATAGCCTATCTTTGCAGCGTTTTAAATAAAAGATCAGGTTATGAAACTTTCTGCTCTTTACCAGATTTTTCTGGATTGCCAATCAGTAACTACTGATAGCCGGAACTGCCCGGACGGTTCTTTGTTTATCGCCTTGAAAGGTGAGTCATTCAACGGTAATGCATTTGCAAAACTAGCGCTAGACTCCGGATGCGCATTTGCCATTATTGATGAAGCCGAATATGCCGTAGAAGGTGATAAACGATATATACTTGTAGACAACTGCTTGCAGACAATGCAGCAACTTGCCAACTATCATCGCCGCCAACTCGGAACGCGTGTGATCGGTATTACGGGCACTAATGGGAAAACGACCACCAAAGAATTAATTTCCAGTGTTCTCTGCCAAGCCCATAACGTGCTTTATACTTTAGGTAATCTCAACAACCACATCGGTGTACCGACCACCCTATTGCGTTTGAAACCGGAGCATGACCTTGCTGTTATCGAGATGGGTGCCAATCATCCGGGAGAAATCAAGTTTCTTTGTGAAATAGCCGAACCGGATTATGGCATTATCACCAATGTAGGTAAAGCTCACCTGGAAGGATTCGGTTCTTTCGAAGGAGTGATTAAGACTAAAGGAGAGTTATATGATTTCCTCCGTAAGAAAGATGCCATCACCTTTATTCATCACGATAACGCTTATTTGATGAATATCGCGCAGGGATTGAACCTGATTTCTTATGGAACTGAAGATGATCTCTATGTCAACGGACAGATTACTGACAATTCGCCTTATCTCGCTTTCGAATGGAAAGCCGGCAAGGACGGTGAACGCCATCAGGTTCGCACACAGTTGATCGGAGAATATAATTTCCCGAATGCCCTGGCTGCCATCACTATCGGACGTTTCTTCGGAGTGGAAGCGAAGAAGATTGATGAGGCTCTGGCAAGCTATACGCCACAGAACAATCGCTCCCAACTTAAAAAGACAGAAGATAACACGCTTATCATCGATGCATATAATGCAAATCCAACCAGCATGATGGCTGCTTTGCAAAACTTCCGGAACATGACAGTCCCCCACAAGATGCTCATATTAGGAGATATGCGCGAACTGGGTGCTGAAAGCCCGGCCGAACATCAGAAAATCGTTGACTACATAAAAGAAAGTGGTTTTGAGAAAGTATGGCTCGTAGGAGAACTGTTTGCCGCAAGCGAACATTCTTTCAAAACGTACGCCAATGCGCAGGAAGTTATAAAGGATCTGCAAGCTAACAAACCCAAAGGGTATACTATTCTTATCAAAGGCTCTAACGGAATCAAACTTAGCTCAACGGTAGAGTATTTATAACGGAAAAATAAACGAGTGAACAGTAAATGATAAACGGTGAATATTGGATGCAACCATTATTCACCGTTTCTATTTTTCATTCACTGCTTATTCATCATTCTGGGGCGTACGACATAATAGGCTATTAAACTAGCCAGAATCGCTCCCGTAGTATTAGCTGCAAAGTCCAACCAGTCTCCACCCCGGTATGTAGTGCAATATTCCTGCAACAATTCCACACAACCACTAAAAAGTACAGGGCAAAGGAATGCGCCTACCCATGCATGCCATATCGGAGCATTGTCCCTGCGATGTGCACGCAAAAATTCCAGCCACAGCATCCCCGACATACCCAAATACATACAAACATGAACCAGTTTGTCGAGGTTAGGAATTTCATCTAAATCCGTCTTAGGCGGTTTAAAGAACGACAGATAAATCACTGTCAGAATGATAAAAAGCGAGATTGGATATTTCTTAATATAAGATAGCATATCTAAATAATGTTACAATTTTCGTGCAAATATAAGTATCATTTTCTATATTTGCGCTCTAATACGTATATTTTATAACGATTTGTAAGATAAAACAAGATTTATGGCAAAAAATGATAGAGCAAACTTCGGCAGTAAATTAGGAGTCATACTCGCTTCTGCCGGCTCTGCAGTCGGATTGGGTAATATATGGAGGTTTCCCTATGAAACAGGAAACCATGGAGGCGCTGCTTTTATATTGATCTATTTAGGCTGCATTCTTCTTCTGGGATTGCCTATTATGATTGCCGAGTTCCTGATAGGACGCCGTTCGAGAGCTAACACAGCTAGAGCATATCAGAAATTAGTACCTGGAACACATTGGCGTTGGGTAGGACGCATGGGGGTATTGGCAGGCTTCCTGATACTTAGTTATTATGCTGTAGTAGCAGGATGGACACTCGAATATATTTTTGAAGCTGCTACTAATGGCTTTGCCGGAAAAACCTCCGGAGAGTTCATATCCTCTTTTCAACAATTCTCCAGTAGCCCATGGAGACCGGTTGTATGGTTGGTGGCATTCTTGTTGATTACTCATTTCATCATTGTGAAAGGGGTAGAAAAAGGAATCGAAAAGTCCTCCAAGATCATGATGCCTACCCTGTTTATCATTATCCTCATACTGGTTGTTTGCTCGGTCACTCTGCCGGGAGCCGGTGCAGGTATCGAATTCCTGCTCAAGCCCGACTTTAGCAAAGTGGACGGAAATGTATTTTTGAGTGCCATGGGACAAGCGTTCTTCTCATTGAGTTTGGGAATGGGATGCCTTTGTACGTACGCCTCCTATTTCAGTAAAGAAACCAACCTGACCAAAACAGCTTTCAGCGTAGGAATCATTGATACCTTTGTGGCGATACTAGCCGGATTTATCATCTTCCCGGCAGCTTTTTCCGTAGGCATACAACCTGATTCAGGTCCGAGTCTGATCTTTATCACCCTGCCTAATGTATTCCAACAGGCATTTAGCGGAGTTCCCATACTGGCATATATATTCTCTGTCATGTTTTATGCGTTGTTGGCAATGGCTGCTTTAACTTCTACCATTTCCCTGCACGAAGTAGTAACCGCTTATTTACATGAGGAGTTCAACCTCTCCCGTGGAAAAGCAGCAAGGTTAGTCACCGGCGGTTGTGTCTTCCTCGGAATATTCTGTTCACTATCACTGGGAGTCATGAAAGGATTTACCGTTTTCGGACTGGGCATGTTCGACCTCTTCGACTTTGTAACAGCTAAAATCATGTTACCACTGGGCGGATTGTGCATCTCCCTCTTTACCGGATGGTATCTGGACAAGAAGATTGTATGGTCGGAGATTACCAATGACGGTTCATTAAAGGTACCGGTATACAAACTCATTATCTTTATATTAAAATATATCGCACCAATCGCCATCTCACTGATATTTATCAATGAACTGGGATTAATCAAGCTATAATGTGGAAAGACTTCCTTTATTATACTAAAACAGAACGACAAGGCATTATCGTCCTTGTCGTTCTTATTTTAGGAGTATATGCCGCCCCTAAACTCTTCTCCTTTTTCACACACGCTGAAGATACCGACTGCAGAGAGAACGAGAAGTTCGATAAGGAATACAACGACTTTATTTCCTCCCTCCGGGAAACCAAACCTCACCAAAAGTCCGGTCATTCTTTTCAATCATCCCCTCAAAGGGAAATCAAGCTTGCGATGTTTGACCCGAACACCGCAGACTCCACTACTTTTCTTTCGCTTGGATTACCATCCTGGATGATAAAGAATATCCTGCACTATCGCTATAAACAAGGTAAATTCCGCCACCCGGAAGATTTCCGAAAGATATATGGACTCACGGAAGAACAATACCAGACTCTTCGTCCTTATATACAAATTACAGAAGATTTCAGTTCGACAAATAAAGACACGGTACGATTGTTAACCGCACCAAGCATACAACGGGACACCCTTGTGAAATATCTCCCGGGAACTGTCATCAGTCTCAACTCCGCAGATACCACCGAACTGAAGAAGATTCCGGGAATCGGAAGCAGCATTGCCCGGATGATTGTGAATTACCGCGAACGGCTGGGAGGCTTTTTCCGAATAGAGCAGTTACAGGAGATTCATCTAAAGGCAGAGAAACTCCGTCCGTGGTTTTCCATTGACACCCATCAGACACGCCGCATCAATGTAAATAAAGCCGGCATGGAACGAATGATGCATCATCCATACATAAACTACTACCAAGCAAAGGTTATCATAGAATATCGGAAAAAGAAAGGATTCTTAAAAAGTCTGAAGCAATTATCTCTCTATGAGGAGTTCACTCCTATTGATCTTGAACGGCTAGAGCCCTACATTTGTTATAATTAATAAAAAAAAGATGCATTCCTATCACACCAGACAAGAATGCATCACACACAAACAAAACAAACACTCTACTATCATCTTCACAGACTTCCGTAGAGAAGCGACTATAAATATATAGCTAAAAGATAGAACACTTGCAAGGCTCTACCTTTTTGGTATACATTTTTAGAAATTAGGTTCTCTAATTAATCTTTTTTAATCATACCATCCACTATATGAACGGTCCGGTCCGTAATTTTGGCAAGCCCCTCGTCATGCGTCACAATGACAAAAGTCTGCCCCAGCCGGTCTCTCAAATCGAAGAACAGTTGATGTAAATCTTCTTTATTATGTGTATCCAGACTACCGGATGGTTCGTCTGCCAGAATAACTGCCGGATCGTTGATTAAAGCCCTCGCTACCGCCACCCGTTGTTTCTCGCCTCCCGACAATTCATTCGGTTTATGAGAAGCCCTGTCAACCAGTCCCATAAAATCCAGAATCTTCATAGCGCGTTCGTGCGCCTCCTTCGAAGATACCCCAGCGATTAGAGCGGGAATCATCACATTTTCCAATGCCGTGAACTCCGGCAGTAGTTGGTGAAACTGGAAAACAAAACCAATATTCTTATTACGAAATGCAGATAGTTCTTTCTCCTTCATCCGACTCACCATTGTTCCGTCAATCTGTACCACACCTGCGTCCGGTTCATCTAAAGTGCCCATTATCTGCAATAACGTAGTTTTACCCGCACCGCTCGGGCCTACAATACTAATAATTTCTCCTTTGTTGATTTCCAGATCAATGCCTTTCAACACCTGTAATGAGCCGAAACTCTTCGTAATCCCTTCTAGTTTTATCATAATAGCCTTATAATCGTTTAATGACATATTCAGCCAGATAACACCCAAACACGGCCGGCATATAACTAACTGTTCCACATGTCGATTTCTTATTCTGTTCATCCTCCGTCAGCAATACCGCTTTCGGATCGGCTTGCTCCGTACTGAATACCACCGGAAGTTTCCGTTTCATTCCCATCTTCTGCAAACGCTTTCGCACAGCCTTACTCAAACCGCAATGATACGTCTCCCAAAGATCGGCAAAACGAACCTGAGTAATGTCACTCTTCGCCCCTGCTCCCATACTGGAAACTATCTTTATACGACGTTTCATCGCTTCATAAATCAGAAAGCATTTCGGACTGATCGTATCAATAGCATCTACTATAAAATCATATTTATCGGCATCCAGCAGTTCCGGTATATTTTCATCCTTCAGGTAAACAGGAAGGACAGTCAGCTCAATCGCCGGATTTATATCTTTATAACGGGCTGCCAACACTTCCGCTTTCGTCCTCCCCAGCGTGGAATGCATGGCCGGCAACTGACGATTCATATTAGTAGGCTGCACTGTATCGGCATCTACAATCGTCATCCGCCCGACACCTGCACGGCAAATCATCTCGGCGGCATAAGCACCTACTCCACCCAGTCCCACGACCAATACGTGCGCGTTCCGGATGCGTTCCATCTTTTCCTCTCCTAACAGGAGTTCCGTTCTCTGTTGCCAGTCGTATCTTTCCATTAGTTTTTCTTTAACCATTTATAGAACCATTTGCCGACCTTCTCATAATGTTGAGACTCATTATGTCCACGAGGATCGGAGAATGACACAATTTCCTGCGGTTCGCCAAACTGGTCGGGATACAGGATTATCAAACTATTATTAGAGAAATATTTTCCTAATTGTGCCGGGAGACGTTCAAAAGAGGGATCATAAGAGATAGATCCGCGACGGGCAGAGATAACTACCAATAAATGGTCATAATTCACCTGCCCTGTCAACAGCAAGAGATCCTCCCACTCCTCCAATATGGAGAATTCCGTCGGAGTACCTGCATGTCGCTTTTTCACAAGTTGCTGAACACGCATCAATGTACGCTCATTGGCAAAAAAATGCACCCGACAGCCCAGGATACTTCCCATACGGCAGAAGTGTTCCACCCATTTAGAGAATCCCGACTCATATTCGGCCTTTGGCGGAACGGCAATATTGATTCGACGCAGGGTATTAACAGGCATCAGGAATTTGGCAATCATCACTTCACGATGCGTACCTTTCAACAGACTTTCGGCCAGATGTCCGAAGAAAGAGTCGACAATATTTGCTTTCCGGTGCAGACCGATCACAATATCCGTAGCTTCATACTCCTTGATTGTATGGATAATCCCCGAAGCAATATTCAAGTCATAGCGACTCACCATCGTAACAGGCACATCGGCAGCAGCGGCAATCATAGCCGCCTTCTCCAGATTACGTTTACCCTGCTGCTCTTTCTTCTCCGAACTGTTATTGTCATTGATAACGTTCAATGCCACCAATGCATTTTTCTGCTTGGCATCCTTTATTACTAAAGCCAGATTAATCAAATCTTCAATCGTCTCCGGGTTAGCCACCGGAATCAAGATTTGTTCCGTATTTACTTTTTTAGCTTCTTCTTCCGCCTGCACATTCTCATCCAAAGCAAAACGACGTGCCGAACGTTCGGTTACCAAAGAACTGATGACACAAGTGAAAAGTATCATCACTACCGTACCGTTCAATACATCATCATTCAGCAACCGTTCTCCATTCTCCATAATGATTTCATGACCGATCAACACTGCTGCCAGTGTAGCTGCGGCCTGCGCATTACTCAAACCGAATATCATGCTCCGTTCATTGGACTGCATCCGATAGATCTTTTGTGTGATCCAGGCAGCCAGCCATTTGCTAAAGGTTGCCACCACTGTCATCACAATAGCTACTTTCAATGCTTCACCTCCGGTAAACAGGCTTCTTACATCAATAATCATTCCGACGCCAATCAGAAAATAGGGAATAAACAGTGCATTTCCCACAAATTCCAACCGGTTCATCAAAGGAGATACATGAGGAATCAAACGATTCAACACTAATCCTGCCAGGAAAGCACCTAAAATTCCTTCCATTCCCACAAATTCCATCAATCCTCCTCCGAGGAAAACCATCGCCAGCACAAACACAAACTGCATCACGCTGTCATCATACTTCCGGAAGAACCAGCGTCCGATACGGGGGAAAAAGAATACAATCAGGAATCCGAGGAAAGCCACTTTTGCCACAAGAAATACCCAGAACCAACCATCAACAGTGCCTTTAAACATACCACCTATGACGGCAAGAATAATCAAAGCAAGAGTAACGGTGACAGCAGTACCACCAATGGTGATATTGACACTGCGCAAACGAGACAATCCGTAACGGCTAATAATAGGATAAGCAATTAAGGTATGAGAAGCGTACATACTTGCCAACAATACCGCCGTGAGAAAACCATATCCCAGCATACTCATACTACTCCATATCCCTAACGCCATAGGAATCAGAAAGGTGAGCCAGCCGAACACGAAACTTTTCGTCCGGTTCTTCTTAAAGTCCTCCATATCCATCTCAAGACCGGCAAGGAACATGATGTAATAGAGTCCTACTTTACCAAACAGTTCAAAACTACTGTCGCGGTCGAGCACATGAAAGCCGTGTTCGCCAATCAAGACACCCGCCAGAATCATGCCTATAATATGAGGTATATGGAGACGCCCCAAAATCATCGGAGCAAAAAGAATGATAATTAGTACCAAAAAGAACACCCAGGTCGGATCAGAAATCGGCAGCGTTAAATTGAGATCAAACAGGTTCATAGGCTGTGTTTTTTAGGAATTTTCTGCAAAGGAACAAAAAAGTTTGCAGAATCCAATGAATGTCTAATGGTCATTTCACTCCAATAACCACGTCCAACTATACGGAAGCATGAGTAATCCGCCGAAAAACTGAAATATTTCTCTCAAAATCGATGTTTATATGCTAAATTGTTATAATTTTGCAGCCAAATCTTTTCTATTCGACAGGATAAGGAGAGAAATTCAATATTCACAATTTAACAAAAGAAAAAGATGAAAGTAGCTATTGTTGGCGTAAGCGGAGCCGTAGGACAAGAGTTCCTGCGCGTGCTCGATGAGAGAAACTTCCCGATGGACGAGTTAGTTTTGTTCGGTTCTAAACGTAGTGCCGGAACAACATATACTTTCCGCGGTAAACAGATCGAGGTGAAACTCTTACAACACAACGATGACTTTAAAGGGGTAGACATTGCTTTCACTTCTGCCGGTGCAGGAACATCTAAGGAGTTCGAGAAAACAATTACCAAGTATGGTGCTGTGATGATCGACAACTCCAGCGCTTTCCGTATGGATGCCGATGTGCCTTTGGTGGTGCCTGAAGTAAATGCAGAGGATGCATTGGAACGTCCGCGCGGCGTTATCGCCAACCCGAATTGTACGACTATCCAGATGGTAGTTGCACTGAAAGCCATCGAAAAGCTTTCTCATATAAAAACTGTGCACGTGTCTACCTATCAGGCAGCAAGTGGTGCGGGTGCCGCTGCCATGGACGAATTGTACGAACAATATCGTCAGGTATTGGCAAACGAACCTGTGACTGTAGAGAAGTTTGCCTATCAGTTGGCTTTCAACCTGATTCCGCAGATCGACGTGTTTACAGAAAACGGTTATACGAAAGAAGAGATGAAGATGTATAATGAAACACGCAAGATCATGCATTCTGACGTAAAAGTTAGCGCAACTTGCGTACGTGTTCCTGCATTACGTGCTCACTCTGAAAGTATTTGGGTAGAAACTGAACGTCCGATTTCCGTAGAAGAGGCTCGTGAAGCATTCGCTAACGGTGAAGGTCTGGTTCTGCAGGACAATCCTGCCGAAAAAGAATACCCGATGCCGTTGTTCCTGGCAGGTAAAGATCCGGTATACGTAGGCCGTATCCGCAAAGACCTGACAAACGAAAACGGATTGACTTTCTGGATTGTAGGTGACCAGATTAAGAAAGGGGCTGCCCTGAATGCTGTTCAGATTGCCGAATATTTGATTAAAGTAAAAAATATCTAATATAACAGACTGGATATAATATCCAGACAACTATAGATAAGCCCAATAAATCAGCCGGTTTGCAATGTGATAGTGATCACAATGCAAGCCGGTTTTTTTATTCTCCAAGCCGTAATTAGAGAGAAAATACCTATTCGTAGGTAAGAAGTCACTAGTTATAGGTATCAGCATTTACCAAAATAACTATTTATAGTGATTGATAGAAAGTCACTTTTTATCGAATTTTGCGCAAAACTTATCTATGAAATATTGTCTTTTTAATATAGCATTCTGGGGGCTACTATTTTTCAATTTATTTGAGGCCACAGCTAATTCAAACATCTATACAATCTCGGGACGTGTGACCGAGGCAAAAACGAATTCCCCTTTGCCTGGTGCTTCTATCCTCATTAAAGGTACCTATTTGTGGGCCGTATCCAATCAGAAAGGAGAATTTACGATACAAGGAGTACAGGAGGGAAAATATAATCTGGAGGTTTCTTTTCTTGGTTATGTACCGGCAACAATTCCCGTAAATGTACGCAGCAATATCAATAACCTTCCTATCATACTCAAAGAAAATACACTTGCACTGGATGATGTAGTCGTCACTGCACAAGCACCCAAAAATGAATTAAACACGACGCTCACTATCGGAAATCATGCATTGGAACATCTACAGGTGTCCAACGTGAGCGATATCTCCGCTCTCCTTCCGGGAGGAAAAACTAAAGTGCCGGATCTTACCACCAATAATATCTTCTCATTACGCGACGGAGGGTCAACAGCCGGTAATGCCGCATTTGGAACAGCCGTAGAAGTGGATGGAGTTCGTATTGGAAACAATGGTTCGTTTGGCAATATGAACGGAGTGGATACCCGGAATATCACTGTTGCAGATATTGAATCGGTGGAAGTCATCACCGGAGTGCCTTCGGCAGAATATGGAGACTTGAATAGTGGTATGGTCAAGATTCACACCCGGAAAGGGAAAACACCCTGGAACATATTGCTGTCTATCAATCCTCGCACCGAACAGGTTTCATTTGCTAAAGGATTGGATTTAGGAAACAATAAAGGTGTCATCAACATAAACGGTGAGTGGACCAAGGCTACTCAAAAGTTGGTATCTCCCTATTCTTCTTATACAAGAAGAGGATTCTCTGCCGGATATAGCAACACGTTCCGCAACGTATTAAGATTCGACATCGGTGTTACAGGCAATATCGGAGGAATGAATACCAAAGATGATCCTGATGCCTATTCGGGAGAATACAACAAAGTGAGAGATAACGTATTCCGGACAAACACTTCACTGGCCTGGCTGCTCAACAAATCGTGGATAACCAACCTCAAGTTCGACGCATCGATATACTACAATGATAACAACTCCCACGCGCATACGTTCTACTCCTATGCATCGGAGCAACCGGCTGTTCATGCCACAGAGGAAGGATATTTTATGGCAAACAAACTGCCATATACTTACTTTGCCGACCAAATCATCGACTCCAAAGAACTGGATTATACCGCATCGTTAAAATATGAATGGAACAGACGATTTAAGACTGTAAACAGCAACCTGAAAGCGGGTGTTCAATGGAAAGCAACAGGCAATGTGGGTGAAGGAGAATATTACAAAGACCCATCATTGGCTCCAAACGGTTATCGTCCCCGTCCTTACACTACTTATCCATATATGCATAATGTTTCGCTTTATGCAGAAGAAAGTCTGTCATTTCCTGTGGGAAATACCATGCTTAGACTGATGGCAGGGGTACGTTGGGAACATTTGTTTATCAAGGGAACGAAATATAAGAACCTGAATACTCTTTCACCACGTTTCAATGCCAGATGGCAGTTGAACGAACATATCGCTATCCGTGGCGGTTGGGGAATTACCGAAAAGCTGCCCTCTTTCTACACCTTGTATCCCAAACAGGAATATCGGGACATACAGACCTTCGGCTTTTCCTATAATAAGATTGAATCATCTTATATATATTATAGTCAGCCCTACACGTTATTGCACAATGAAAACCTACGCTGGCAACGGAATCAGAACGCAGAAATCGGTCTGGACGTCAACATTGCCCGTACCAGAATTTCATTAGTCGGTTATTTCAACCGTACCAAGCTGCCGTATAAATACGCAAGTACTTATACTCCGTTCTCCTATGATGTGCTCCAATTGCCGGATGGATTCACGATGCCGACTAACCCGCAAATCAATGTAGATAACCAGACAGGGATGGTTTACATACGCGACAATGCATCCAGTTACTGGACTCCTATGGATGTCAAAGTGACCGACCAGACTTTTGTAAAGTCAACTTCTCCCGACAATGGAATGGACGTGATTCGTCGCGGAGCGGAAATGATTGTTGATTTCCCGGAAATTACTCCGATTCGCACGCAATTCCGGGTAGATGCCGCTTATACTTATACGAAATACATCGACAACTCTTTATCGTATTATTATCAGAATGGATGGTCGCACACCAGTCTTGCCAATCGTTCTTACCAATATGTAGGTATCTACGCCAACGGCGACAACTTATCGACTACTGCCAACGGCAAGCGTACCCACTCGCTGGATGCCAATATCACAGCCATCACCCGTATTCCGAAAGCCAGACTGATTATTTCGTGCCGACTGGAAGCTTCGCTTGTGAAGCGTTCGCAGAACATCTCCGAGTATCAAGGAAAAGAATATGCTTTCAATGTGAGCGAAAGCAGTAATACCCAAACCGGGGGAAGTATCTATGACGGTAACTCTTATACCGCTATCTGGCCGGTAGCATACCTCGACCTGAATAATGAGATGCATCCTTTCACATCAGCGGAAGCCGCGAATCCGGAATTCTCCTACCTGATACGCAAATCGGGCAATGCCTATACATTTGCAGCAGACGGATATGATCCTTATTTTTCTGCCAATATCAATATCACCAAAGAGATTGGAGACTATGTATCTCTTTCTCTCAATGCGATTAATTTCACCAACTCACGGCCTTATGTAAAATCTCATGCAACGGGTGTAAGCGCTCTCTTCACCCCGGATTTCTATTATGGACTTACTTGCCGTATCAAATTCTAACTATATGAAACAATTCATCTACATATTATTACTAACAGTGACTGGCATCTTTGCGGGATGCACAGATATCGATAAAGAGAATCCGTATGACAACCAGTTGCACAGCCTGCAGGTTACTGCCGTATATCCGGACGGATACACGGATCATCTCCGGGAAGGAGTGACCGTAAAGATTGAAGATGTCGACCGTGGAAATTCTTACAAGGCTAAAACCGACAAGAATGGAGTGGCGCAATTCTCTTTGACCAAAGGTATATACCGCGTACAAGTCAGCGACAAAGGCGGAAAGGATATTTTCAACGGATTAGCTGATAATGTCAAACTAACCAGCGGAGACATGTCTCTTAATCTCCCGCTCATTCATTCCAAGGTCGGGACGATCATTATTAAAGAGATTTACTGCGGAGGATGCACAAAGTTACCGCTGGAAGGAAATTATCAGTCCGACAAGTACATTATCCTGCATAATAACGACTCGGAAGTGCAATATCTGGATAGTTTATGCTTCGGAGCACTCGACCCTTACAATTCACAAGCCACTAATGTATGGGTGACACAGGATGAAGTAACCGGAGCAACCATCTTCAAGGACTTCGCTCCCATCGTTCAGTGTATATGGCAATTTGGCGGTACCGGTAAAACATTCCCGCTTCAGCCGGGAGAAGATGCAGTGATTGCCATCAACGGAGCGGTTGACCATGCGGCACAATATCCGCAATCTGTCAACCTGAACAAACCCGGATATTTTGTATGCTATAATAATGTTTATTTTCCGAACACACAGTATCATCCGGCTCCGGGCGACCAGATCACACCAGATCATTACCTGAACGTAGTGTTGAAGACTGGTCAGGCGAACGCCTATTCATTCTCGATATTTTCTCCTGCCGCGGTTATTTTTAAAGCCAAGGATACCACGATACAGGACTTCGTTCTAAAAGAGGGAAGCGTCATACAAAAACCGGGAAGCACTACGGATCAGGTGATAGCGGTACCACTCGACTGGGTGATTGATGGCACGGAAGTATATTATGGCGGTTCCTCCAACAATAAAAAGCGTATTTCTCCATCCATCGATGCGGGATATGTCACTCAAAGTGCCACATACAACGGACGCAGTTTATACCGTCATGTGGATGAAGAAGCGACACAGGAAGCGGGTTACGAAGTACTGGTAGATACAAACAATTCTTCTACCGATTTTTATGAACGGGAAAAACAATCTTTGCATGAGTGAGATGAAGAAAATATATATAACAGGTCTTTGGATTCTATGTCTGACATCCGGAGTTTCGGCACAGACTTATGACATCATCGAACGGCGTAACTCCTGGAATGCCGGGGCAAATGTCACAGGTATCATGATGGACAGTATTTCTGCTTCCTATGCCGAACTGTACGGAAAGAATAACCACGGTGATTTCCGCAACTATTACGAAGCAAAAGAAGCATGGAGTGCCGGAGCGGTAGCAAAGTCCATCACTCATCTGAAAGGTTATTCACTGACGGGTTCGTTCTCATTCGATCATACTTCAGGCAAGGATATGAGCGGTTCGATGTTTATCCACCCAGGATTTTATCCCGTAGACCTCCTGGAGTTCACACCCGGACGTAAAGACTTGCAAACTTACGCTTTCATGGGTGGTATTGCAACTGATATTTCACCCAACTGGCGATTAGGAGGAAAGATAGACTTTGCCGCTTCCAACTATTCCAAACGAAAGGACTTGCGGCATACCAATTACCGACTGAATTTGAAAATAGCCCCCAGCGTCATGTATCATTCGGGAGATATGGCGATCGGCTTTTCCTATATTTTCGGTAAAAACAGTGAATCTGTGAAAGCAGAAGTCATCGGTACAGCCGAAAACTCTTACAATACTTTTCTGGATAAAGGACTTATGTATGGAGCTTACGAGGCATGGGACGGGAGTGGAATCCATCTTAGTGAATCGGGCGTCAACGGTTTCCCCATCAAAGAATTGTCGAACGGGGTAGCCTTGCAACTTCAATGGAAAGGATTTTACGGAGATGCTGAATACACGTATTCTTCAGGTTCTGCCGGTGAAAGAGATGCTATCTGGTTTAAATTTCCAACCCACCGGATTACCTCCCATTTGAGTTATCATTTCAAACAGGGAAAGAAAGAGCATTTTCTGCGACTGAATTTGCAATGGTCACATCTGGTCAACAATGAAAATGTGATAACCAAGGAAACGGTAAACGGGATAACGATCACTCACGTACACGGTTCCAATCGTATTTTTGAGCAGGATGTTTTCTCCGTCCATCCCGAATATGAATGGATTAGTCCCCGCACGGAACTTCGCCTGGGAACGAATATATCAACATTCAGACGACTGACCACACAGATGTATCCTTATGTAGCTTCGGAAAAGATGCTTTGTAGCCGGACTTATATCTCCAGCGTATTTCATCTGGGGAAACTCGACCTGAAAGCGGCTGCATCCTTTGCCATAGGAAACTTTACCGAGAAAAACAGGACTACGGCAACAGATACGGAACCGGGTGACCCGCCTTATCGACTGACTGATTATTACAATCTGAAAAATGAATATACAACTGCCCCACAGACGACTTTTCACCTCGGATTGCGCTATCATTTCAACTATGGAGTTTATGCGGAAGTACAGGGTAGTTATACGCACGGTTTCAACCTGCAATATATAGATGGTTCGAACCGTTGGAACGAGACTATCAAATTAGGATATACTTTTTGAAAACAATGAATATATAAACTAAATTATTAAGCAATGAAAAAGAGTTTGACATTTATCTTCGCAGCAGCGCTTTTGGTATCTTGCCAACAGGAAGAGAACGAAGCTACGACTCCTGCAAACAGTCGCATTACTATCTCTCCTATTATTACACGTGCTACGGAAGTTAACTTTGAGACCGGAGATAAAATCGGTGTTACAATCACCCAAAACGGTGACTTCGTATATGCAGAGAATAAACAGATGACATACAGTGACGGAGTATTTGCAGGCGATTTACTCTGGTACCCGGAAGGAAATGACAAATCGCAAATAGTAGCCTATTATCCCTATAAAGAGGGTAATACTCCGGCTTCATTTACTGTAGAAACCGATCAGACTAGTGGATATGGAGCGTCAGATTTTATGGCAGCAAAGAAATCGGATGTACTTCCGACTACCAACGTTATAAGCATGAACTTCAAACACATGTTTACTAAATTAGTGATTAATGTAACAAAGGAAATAGAAGCTAACATCTCGTCCATCACATTGAAAGGTTCTATCCCGACTGCAACTCTTGATTTGAGTGCTCTCACAGTGACTGCTGATGCAAACGCCTCCGCAACAAGCATTGTTGCACAAGCCGTTAAAGCGAATGAGACATACCGCGCCATTATCGTTCCCCAAACAGTAGCCTTGACGCTTGAAGTAGCAACATCTGACGGCAAGACCTTGTCACAGAAGCTCACATCTACCACTTTGGCACAAGGAGGACAATACAGTGTGAACATTCGCGTGTTACCTGACGATATAGAAGTCAAACTTAGTGGTGACATTGAAAACTGGACAGATGAGGGTGAAATTGGAGCTGATAATGAGATTCCTTTCGAGGAACATCTCGATCAGAACTATTTCCTGTATGATAATGTAAAATATAAGACTGTAACTCTCTCAAACGGTACGACATGGATGGCTGAACCGCTTATTTATTTACCGAAAGGGTATACTCCTTCAAGTGATCCAACTGCTGATAGCCATGTTTGGTATCCGTATGAAATCACAGCCGACGGTGCAACCGTAGCTACAACAAAAGAAAGTGCCATAAAAGAATTAGGTTATCTATATGATTTCCAGGCTGCACTGGGTGGTAAAGAAATTACTGATAGTAATCTGACCTCCTTTGAAGGAGCACAAGGAATCTGCCCGAAAGGATGGCACATACCGACACGTCTGGAGTACTTTAATCTGGTAGGAAAAACAACGAATGATGCCGACGGCAAGGTACCGGCTGATGGTGATAAAGCTCTTTTTTATGATACAGCTTATGATGGAGCCAAAATATCATCACTGATGGATGCAGGATTCAATTACCAATTCTCCGGTGTTCGTATGGCAACAAGTCTTACAGGCGCCGGCAGCTACCAAAAAACTGCAATAGCAGATGACGCCAAGATTCAAGCTGCGTGGCATGGAAAACCGGCAATGAATTATCTCATGACTTCGACCGCCTACAAACCCATATACAATAGTACCAGCGGCCTACTAACCAATATACAGTTCTTTGGATTAATGAGTACAATCAATGCAACCAAGTATCCGGAAGGCAGATTATCATTATCTTATGTTAGCATTAAAGCCGGTATGCAAGTTCGTTGCATAAGGGATCAAGCCGGCAACTAAAAGACTAATATTTGTTTCATGCCTTGAAACCTTTAGTTTCTCGGTGAGAAACCAACAGTTTCAAGGTTTGAAACTACCAGTTTCACACTGGGAAACTAAAAGTTTCAAGTAAGGCTACTCCCCTCGCCCGTAAGGCGAACTACGATAAGCTATAAACAAACGAAAAACAGATTACAAACTATATAAAAACGAAGCAATAACAATGAAAACAAAAAAGCTAACAATCGCAATTGCCATCGTGGCAATGACTTTTATCGGAACTTCATGTGGTAACAAACAACAGAAAAGCGCATCAGAAGCGACTACAGAACAGTCTGCATCTTCCGCCTTGGAAATTGATTCTCTTCTTGCCAATGCCGAAAGCCTTGCAGGACAAGAAGTGACCATTGAAGGCGTCTGCACACATACCTGCAAACATGGCGCAAAGAAAATCTTCCTGATGGGTAGCGACGATACCCATGTGATCCGTGTAGAAGCGGGCACTTTGGGAGCATTCGATCCTAAATGCGTGAACTCCATCGTTCGTGTTACCGGAACACTGAAAGAACAACGCATTGACGAAGCCTACCTCCAGAACTGGGAAGCGCAACTCAAAGCACAGGCTGCCGAGAAACACGGAACCGGTGAAGCCGGATGCGACTCTGAAAAGAAAGCACGTGGTGAAACAGCCAACAGCCCTGAAGCCCGCATTGCAGATTTCCGTGCAAAAATAGCCGACCGCAAGGCAGAAACAGGAAAAGAGTATTTATCTTTCTATTTCATGGAAGCTGACTCGTATGAAGTGGAGTAGTAACATCCGTAAGTGGAGTCGGCTCATACACCGTGACTTATCATTTTTCTTTTCCGGAATGGTATTGATATATGCCATTTCCGGAATTGTAATGAATCACCGTGACACTATTAATCCGAACTTCTCCATCACACGGAAAGAGTATAAGATAGCAGAAAAGCTACCGGATAAAGCAGGAATGAATAAGGAGAAAGTGCTCACTCTCCTGGAACCATTGGGAGAAAGCGGCAACTATACCAAATATTACTTCCCGAAAACGGACGTAATGAAAGTATTCCTGAAAGGCGGCTCCAATCTCCTGGTAAACGTGAAGACAGGAGAAGCGGTATATGAATCCGTCACCCGCCGCCCGCTTATCGGAGCAATGTCCCGCTTACATTACAACCCGGGACAATGGTGGACTTACTTTGCTGATATTTTCGCCATCGCTCTTATTATCATTACTCTCTCCGGCATTATCATGCTGAAAGGGAATAAGGGCATTATCGGCAGAGGAGGGATCGAAGTCATTGTCGGAATCTTGATTCCCATTCTTTTCCTTTTCTTCTTTTGAATAGAATAACAGATAAAATCAAATGGAACATATTATCGAATGTAACAATCTGACGCACTATTACGGCAAACGGTTGATTTACGAAAATCTTAGTTTCACAGTACCCAAAGGACGCATCTTGGGACTGTTGGGAAAGAACGGTACGGGCAAGACCACCACTATCAATATCTTGAGCGGTTACCTGAAACCCCGTTCGGGAGAATGTCGCATCTTCGGACAGGAGATTCAGACAATGGCACCGGCTCTGCGTCGCAATATCGGACTGCTCATCGAAGGTCATGTGCAATATCAATTCATGACCATCACCGAGATAGAGAAATTCTACGCAGCTTTCTACCCCGGTCAATGGAAAAAGGAAGCGTACTATGAACTGATGAATAAGTTGAAAGTCGCTCCCGGACAACGTATCTCGCGTATGTCCTGCGGACAACGTTCACAAGTAGCCCTCGGACTGATTCTCGCACAGAACCCGGAACTTCTCGTGCTGGATGATTTCTCCCTCGGACTCGATCCCGGCTATCGTCGCCTGTTTGTCGACTACCTCCGCGACTATGCCCGTTCAGAAGGAAAAACCGTCTTTCTGACCTCGCATATCATTCAGGACATGGAGCGGCTTGTTGACGACTGCATCATCATGGACTACGGAAAGATACTGATTCAGAAACCAATTGCCGAACTACTAGAAAAAGGACGTCGCTATACCTTCACTATTCCCGAAGGCTACGAACTTCCCGCATCTGATGATTTCTATCATCCTTCTGTCATGCGGAACCAGTTGGAGACTTTCTCTTTCCTTCAACCGGCAGAAACTGAAGCAAAACTGAAATCCATGTCAGTGCCCTACACTAATTTTCATAGTGAACAGGTGAATCTGGAAGATGCATTTATCGGCCTGACAGGCAAATACTAGAATCGTTGATAATTGATAAAAACAATGTACGCTATATTTTATAAAGAATGGATAAAGACACGGTGGTATTTTCTACTTGCCGTGCTCGCCACACTTGGTTTTACAGGCTACTGTATGCTCCGCATCAACCGGGTGGTAGAAATGAAAGGGGCTGCTCATGTGTGGGAAGTGATGCTGCAACGAGATGTCATCTTCATTGATATGTTGCAATATATCCCTCTGATTGCGGGAATTTTGATGGCTATTGTGCAGTTTGTTCCCGAAATGCAGCGCAAATGCCTGAAACTGACTCTCCATCTGCCTTATCCGGAGTTGAAGATGACAGGTAATATGCTACTTTCGGGATTAGTGTTGCTACTTGTCTGCTTCGCTTCCAATTTTCTGTTGATGGAAGTATACCTGAATGGAATACTTGCCCATGAACTGAAGAACCACATATTGCTCACCGCTTTAACGTGGTATCTTGCCGGGATTTCCGGCTATCTGCTTGTGGCCTGGATCTGCCTTGAACCGGCATGGAAACGTCGTATTCTGAATCTCATTATCGCAGTATTATTACTCCGAATCTTCTTTCTGTCGCCCACACCGGAAGCATATAACAAGTTCCTCCCTTATTTAGTGGTTTATACATTGTTGACAGCTTCTTTCTCGTGGCTTTCTATCGTACGATTCAAGGCCGGAAAGCAGGACTAGGAGCAATTAAAAATTAAAGACTAAAAATTAAAAGATTGAGTAATGAGACGTTTCAGTACTATATTATTATATGTAACCATCGCTTTTCTGCTTCTCTGGCAGTTGCCCTGGTGTTACAATTTCTTTGTCGTAAAGCCGGAGAAAACTCCCTTTACCCTGTACAGTTTCGTAATTGGCGATTTCGCACAGATGGGACAGGAAGAGGGAAAAGGAAGCGTGCGTCGCGACCTGGCAGGTAATATTTATTCGGAAGCAGCTTTCGACAGTATCCTGCCTATGTTTTATTTTCGTCAGTTGATGTCCGATGAGCGTTTTCCGGATACCATTAAAGGGATAGCAGTAACTCCTAAAATGGTACAGACGGAGAATTTCAACTTCCGCAGTGTACCTTCGGATATCAATGCGCCTTCCATCGGACTTTATCCTCTGATGGAATCCATGTCAGGACGTGTAGACCTGAAAATGCCGGATGACGTATTCCGCATCACCTCCAAAGGAATCGAGTTTATCGACATGGCCTCCAACAGCGTAAAGGAAGACAAGAGTCTTCAGTTTACCGAAGCTATGACTAAAAAGGAGTTTCGTTTCCCGGCAACAGAGATCGTAGGAAATCCAACGGTGAAAAAGGAGTATGACGAAGGTTATCTTCTATTGGATGCCGACCGCCGTCTGTTTCATCTGAAACAGGTGAAAGGGCGTCCGTATGTTCGTGCCATCACCTTGCCTGAAGGACTGACACTGGAACATCTGTATCTGACAGAGTTCAGAAATAAGAAAACACTTGCGTTCATGACCGATGTCAACAATGCTTTCTATGTACTGCAGAGCCGGACATACGAAGTAGTGAAAACAGGAATTCCTGTATTCAATCCCGAAACGGATGCATTAACCATCATCGGTAATATGTTCGATTGGACGGTACGTGTGACTACTCCGACCTCTGATAATTATTACGCATTGAATGCCGACGATTATTCATTGATTAAAAAATTAGAGAACGCATCGTCTACTCATTCCATGCCCGGTATTACTTTCACATCTTATACTGATAAATATGTAATACCACGTTTCGAATAGTATTCCCATATTGAATGTAACAGTTGTAAGGGACTATCAAAAGTCAATCTATTAAATATGACTTAGGGTAGTCCCTTACAGTTTTCTTCCCATGCGTGTATAGGAAACAAAAAGAATTACAATCTTTTCTTCTGTAAGTATGGGCTTTTTCCGGCAAGAAAGTTTATCTTTGCCGACTCATTCAAATATTCAGACCGCAATTGCTTCTGCATTATACACAAACAAATACGGTAAAACGAAAAAACTCAAATTAAAAACCGTATGAAAGTTTACAAAGCATTTGCTTTCCTAAGTATCTTCATCATATTGTTCTATAATTGTTCGCTCCCTGCTAATGACGAAGAAAAAGGAGATTCAGAGGGAGAGGATACAGTTACCTCCGAACTTCCCTGGGAAGGAGAGATGGACAAATTCACCATCAATTCTAAAGAAGGAATCCATCTGAATGATCCATACGAAGACGCCGGAACAGCTTATGTCACCATTCCTTCCACCTCTGTAAAAAATACCCGTTGGGAATTTGGAGTTCACCTCACCTTTAATCCTTCCGCTAACAATTATGCACGATTTTATCTGACTTCTTCCTCAAACATTCTTTCCGGTAATTTAAACGGTTATTATATTCAGATAGGAGGAGCCAAAGATAATGTAACTCTTTATCGTCAAAACGGAGACCAATCTAAACTACTGGCTTCGGGAAGAGAGTTGATGAAAGGAGACTCTTCACCGAAACTATATATAAAAGTAGAACGTGACAATAATGGTTACTGGACTTTTTGGACACGACGTGAATCCGAGAATGAATACGTAAAAGAAAAACAAATAAAAGATACCGATATACAAACTTCCCGCTACTGCGGTATATACTGCATTTACACCAAAACCCGCTGTAAAGGATTTACATTTCATCACATACAGCTATCTAATAACGTAGAAACGGACACTACACC
This sequence comes from Bacteroides sp. LFL-34, assembly GCF_027257075.1. Taxonomy (NCBI): domain Bacteria; kingdom Pseudomonadati; phylum Bacteroidota; class Bacteroidia; order Bacteroidales; family Bacteroidaceae; genus Bacteroides; species Bacteroides sp. LFL-34. Next base: position 43,131 of record NZ_JAPQKZ010000013.1, read on the forward strand.
TGATGAAACACCCGATCATCCCGGAACAGACATTCCAGATAATCCGAACACCCCCGAATTACCGAAAGATGTGAGAGGTATGCTTCTTTTCAATGAAATCATGTATAACAATGCTACTGATGGTGCAGAATATATAGAAATCTACAATCCGACTGAACAGGCTATCATTTTACCGGCACTTTATCTATATAAGATGTATAAAGACGGGGCAATATACAATACTACCATCCTTCAAAATGAAAGTCCTTCTACTCCCCTAACCATTCCTGCCAAAGCATATCTTTGCTTCACGAAATACTTCAACAGAGTTGTTCAGAAACATAAAGTCGGTGGAGAAAATATAATAATTATACCGAACTTCCCGGCACTGAACAATAATGGCGGGTATCTGGCACTTTCAAGTAGTAAAGAGACTGCACCAGGACATACTTTTGACACTTGTTGTTTTAGAGATGAAATGCACACCATTGATAAAATAACCGGCGTTTCGCTTGAAAAGAAATCTCCGGAGTTGTCCTCGCTCAACAAAAACTGGCGTTCCTCCAAACATGCCACCGGAGGCACACCCGGAATAAAAAATATGTAAGAGTATGTATATCTATGATAAATTCCCTACATTTGTAGGCAAAGTAAACAAGTTCCGGATATTCATCCTCAAACGAATTTAAACAGCAGATATGAGTCCAGCCGTTATATCTATTACTACTGTGGCATACTTTATCATCCTGTTCACTATCTCTTATATAGCAGGACGCAAAGCCGACAATGAAGGATTCTTTGTAGGAAACCGTAAATCAGCCTGGTATATCGTTGCCTTTGCCATGATCGGTTCCACCATTTCCGGAGTCACCTTCGTTTCCGTTCCGGGTATGGTACAGGCAAGTCGCTTTTCTTACCTGCAGATGGTGCTGGGATTCATAGTAGGACAAATTATCATTGCATTTGTACTTGTTCCCCTCTTTTATCGCATGAATCTGGTTTCCATTTATGAATATCTGGAGAACAGGTTCGGAAGCTCTTCCTACAAGACGGGAGCCTGGTTCTTTTTTATTTCAAAGATGCTAGGGGCAGCCGTCCGACTCTTTCTCGTATGCCTGACATTGCAGTTTCTTATCTTCGAACCTTTCCATCTTCCTTTCCTGTTGAACGTAATTCTTACGGTATTTATCGTATGGCTTTACACTTTCCGCGGTGGAGTGAAATCATTGATATGGACGGATGTTCTAAAAACATTCTGCCTGGTAGTGTCGGTTGTACTTTGCATCTATTATATTGCTTCCAGCTTGCATCTGAATTTCAGTGGTTTGGTTAGTACGATTTCAGACAGTGACTTTTCCAAGACATTCTTTTTTGACGATGTTAATGACAAACGATATTTCTTCAAGCAATTCCTGGCAGGAGTATTCACCGTTATTGCCATGAACGGGCTCGACCAAGATATGATGCAGCGCAATCTTAGCTGCAAGAACTTCCGGGACTCACAGAAGAATATGATTACCAGTGGAATCTCACAGTTCTTTGTCATTCTGCTTTTTCTGATGCTAGGAGTACTGTTATATACGTTTACAGCACAGCAAGGCATTGGGAATCCGGAAAAAAGCGACGAGTTGTTTCCGATGATTGCTACCGGAAATTATTTTCCCGGCATAGTCGGAATATTATTCATTATCGGACTGATAGCCTCCGCCTATTCTGCAGCGGGTTCTGCCTTGACGGCACTGACCACTTCCTTTACTGTAGATATTTTACATGCACAGAAAAAAGGAGAGGCGGCACTTAGCCAAATACGCAAACATGTACATATCGGTATGGCAGTTGTGATGGGAGCAGTCATTTTCGTATTCAATCTGCTGAACAACACGAGTGTGATTGATGCGATTTACACATTGGCCAGTTATACGTATGGCCCTATCTTAGGACTGTTCGCTTTTGGCATCTTCACCAAGAAACAAGTTTATGATAAATATATTCCGTTGGTAGCTATCGCTTCTCCTATTCTTTGCTATATCCTTCAAAGAAATTCGGAAGCATGGCTCAACGGTTACCAAATTAGTTACGAGTTGTTGATAATCAATGCCCTGTTCACATTCCTTGGACTTTGTTTGTTCATCAAAAGACAAGACAAAGAAACATCTTACACAACTCATACTACAAAACAAAAAGTAAAATAATGAAAACAACAATCAACTGTTTTCTTCCTTTCAGCCGGTTGGAAGAAACTGTGCAAACAGTTAAGGAGTTACGTGCATCGACGCTGGTAGACAAAATTTATTTATTGGCATCGCCAATTACCAATGTCTGTATTCCCGGATGCGAACTCATCTCTGTAGAAAAAATGCAGTCTACACAAGCAATGCGAGCTATTGCAGAACATTCTGATAAAACATATACCTTGCTCTATACCAAACACACTGCACTAAAAATAGGCATGTTCGCTCTTGAAAGAATGGTTCAAGTAATGGAAATGACCCAAGCTGGCATGGTATATGCAGACCATTACCAACAGATAGACGGTGTGCAAAAAACAGCTCCGGTCATTGATTACCAACCCGGTAGCCTGCGTGACGACTTCAATTTCGGCTCGGTTTTACTGTTCAATGCCAACGCATTCAAGGAAGTTATAGAAAATACGGAAGAGGAATATCAATATGCAGGCTTGTATGATTTGAGACTCAAAATATCCCAAAAGAGCAAACTGGTACATATCAACGAATATCTATATACCGAAGTAGAAAGTGACAAGCGGAAAAGCGGTGAGAAGCAGTTCGATTATGTAGACCCTAAAAACCGTCAGGTACAGATCGAAATGGAACAGGCATGCACCAACCATTTGAAGGAAATTGGCGGATATCTTTATCCTATCTTCCGTCCTGTAGACTTTTCTTCCCACACTTTTGAGTATGAAGCTTCTGTCATTATACCCGTACGCAACCGTATTCGTACAGTCAAAGATGCCGTACGCTCGGCACTGAACCAGCAAACGACCTTTCCGTTCAATGTCATTGTCATCGACAATCATTCGACAGACGGGACCAGTGAAGTTCTCCGTGAACTTAGTTCGGACAAGCGCCTGATTCACGTCATTCCCGAAAGAAATGACCTCGGTATAGGCGGATGTTGGAACATAGGTATCCATCACGAGAAATGTGGAAAGTTTGCCGTCCAACTTGATAGCGATGACGTGTATAAAGACGAACATAGCCTGCAAATCATCATTGATACTTTCTATAAACAGAAATGTGCAATGGTAATCGGCACTTATATGATGACTAACTTTGATATGCAGGAAATTGCCCCCGGCATCATCGATCATAAGGAATGGACACCCGACAACGGACGAAATAATGCATTACGTATCAACGGTCTGGGAGCTCCCCGTGCATTCTACACGCCCATTCTTCGGGAAATCAAAGTCCCGAACACAAGCTATGGAGAAGATTATGCCCTTGGATTGAAAATTTCACACGATTATCAGATAGGCAGAATATACGACGTGATTTACCTTTGCCGCCGTTGGGAAGGCAACTCGGATGCTGCACTGCCTGTTGAGAAAATCAACCAGAATAATCTATATAAAGACCGACTTCGTACGTGGGAATTGGAACAGCGCATCCTGCAACAAGAAACGACATTAGAGAAAATTCAGCAAAGTATCGAACGGTTATTCCAAAAGCAAACTCTTTCTTGGGAACTAGCCAAAGAGAATTACCAGGCATTGAAACAGTATCGGTCACGAACAAAAGAAATATCCAAATGGTTTGGTAAGCAATATTTAGATGCGAACCTATTCCTTAATCCGAAACGTATTCTTTCGACTACCGCACAGACAGATACTGCCTCCATTCACTCACGGCCTTGCTTCCTCTGCCAAACAAACCGACCGCAGGAACAAGAATTCATCAGTTATAGGAATTATCAGATACTGGTTAATCCCTATCCCATATTTAAACACCACTTTACAATTGTAGATAAGGAACACAAGTCGCAATCCATAGCCGGGCGTTTTAAAGATATGATAGAATTCACCGACATAATGAGAGAATACTTCCTTTTGTATAATGGACCGGAATGTGGAGCTTCCGCTCCCGATCATGCCCATTTTCAAGCTTGCAGTAAAGAGGAAAGTATGCAGGGATCATATTACGATCACATAGATTTAATAGATAACGACAAGGTGCGAATTAGTTATGAAGATTTCCCGTACAGTTTCATCAGGATTCAGGCGAAAAATAAGAAAACAATGTCGAAAACCTTTCATCTGATTTACGACATTTTAGCTGCCAATAACAACGGAAAAGAACCAATGATGAATATTCTTGCCTGGTATGGTTTGGAAATCACCAAAGAGCATTTTGGAAAGAACTACGACGATCAATTTGAGTCAGTGGCCGAACACCCTTACAATTGTATTATCTTCTTACGCAGCAAACATCGTCCTGATTGCTATTACGCAAAAGGAGACGAACAAATTCTCATCAGTCCTGCTATTGCTGAAATGAACGGCATATTCCCTATAGTACGTGAAGAGGATATGAAGAAACTGACTCCTGAAAAAGTATATGATATCTATCGGGAAGTATCTATATCCAAAGAAAAACTGCAAAAAATACTAGAACGTATTAAAGCTGTATTATGACTCAACCTCAAATAACAGTCGGTATCCTTTCCGGGAAAGAGATTGAATTCTCTTTCCCGGTGAAATTTAGTTCTTCTGTCGGAACGAAAATTTCCGGAACACAGAAAGTTATTTATCAGGATGGGAAGATTCATTGGCAAGGGAAAGAGTACGACGAATTATCCTTCATTCCTCCACAAAATGCACATGCTTTCTTTGAACTGAAAGATGTGACCATCGGAATCAACTTCCATTGGGAACGCAAAGAAGTCCAGAAATTCAAAGGGGAATTAAAGATTATCATCGAAGGAGAACAACTAACCGCCATCAATGTGATTTCCATTGAAGAATATCTTACCAGTGTAATTTCATCAGAGATGAGCGCAACAGCTTCTTTAGAACTACTAAAGGCTCACGCCGTCATCTCCCGAAGCTGGCTACTCGAAAAAAATAAAGAATTAAGAATGAAGAATGAAGAATTTAAAAGAACTTTGCAAAAAGACAGCGCAGCCAATTCTTCATTCTTCATTCCTAATTCTTCATTTATTAAGTGGTATGACCATGAAGCACATAGAAATTTCGATGTATGTGCCGATGATCATTGCCAGCGTTATCAGGGAATTACACGAGCCTCAACACCACAAGCCATCGAAGCAGTCTCCGCCACGCGGGGGGAAGTGCTGATGTATAAAGGAGTGATTTGTGATGCCCGTTTCTCTAAATGTTGTGGCGGAGCTTTTGAAGAGTTCCAAAATTGTTGGGAAAACGTAAAGCATCCTTATCTAATCAGACAACGGGATAGCAAGACTGAAAAACAACTTCCCGATTTGAACATAGAGGCGGAAGCTGATAAATGGATACGTACCTCACCTGTTGCTTTTTGTAATACGCAGGATAAGAAAATTCTAAGCCAAGTACTAAACAACTACGATCAGGAAACAGCAGACTTCTATCGTTGGAAAGTCAGTTATACCCAACAAGAACTTTCAACACTGATTCATCAACGTTCGGGAATTGACTTCGGACAAATTCTGGATTTAATTCCTATAGAACGGGGAACATCCGGACGTCTTGTCCGACTAAAGATTGTAGGAACCTTACAGACACTCATCATTGGAAAAGAGTTGGAGATACGCCGTACCTTATCTACTTCCCATCTGTATAGTTCCGCCTTCGTAGTAGACAAGGAATATGAGGAAAAAGGACATAAAGAGGATAAAATCCCTTCACGATTCATCCTTACCGGAGCCGGATGGGGGCATGGAGTAGGACTTTGCCAGATTGGTGCTGCCGTAATGGGAGAGCAAGGTTACAAATATGAAGAAATACTGTCTCACTATTACCCCGGCAGTACGCTCGAGAAACAATATCAATAAAAAAGAATAATACCATGACAACCCCCACTATAAAAAGAAATCCCTGGAGCTGGATACCCACCCTCTACTTCGCAGAAGGGCTGCCATACGTAGCGGTAATGACGATTGCTGTTATCATGTACAAGCGTTTAGGATTATCCAATACGGAAATAGCCTTATACACTTCCTGGCTCTATCTTCCCTGGACTATCAAACCGCTATGGAGTCCATTCGTCGACCTGGTGAAAACGAAGCGTGCCTGGATTATTGCCATGCAAGGTTTCATCGCTGCCGGATTTGCAGGAATAGCCTTCTTTATTCCGACTGCTCATTATGTACAGTTGACTCTTGCTTTTTTCTGGCTGTTGGCGTTCAGTTCCGCTACGCATGACATCGCTGCAGACGGTTTCTATATGCTCGGGCTCAATAATAAAGAACAATCTTTCTTTGTCGGTATTCGAAATACGTTTTATCGGCTTGCCAATATTTTCGGGCAGGGAATTCTAGTCATGCTGGCAGGATGGCTGGAAACATCACAGAACAATATTCCCTTGGCATGGAGTATTACATTCTACCTCCTTGCCGGATTATTTCTGGCTCTTACTATCTATCATCGACTTATCCTCCCCCATCCTGATTCGGACATTAAACGTCCCGGACTCACACCGGGTAAGTTGTTGGGGGATTTTCTCCTGACCTTTGTCACATTCTTTCAGAAAAAGAACCTCGGTCTCATGTTCTTTTTCCTCCTCACCTATCGGTTGGGAGAATCACAGTTAGCCAAAATAGCTTCTCCTTTCCTGCTCGACACGACCGATAAAGGTGGACTGGGTTTATCCACAGCAACTGTCGGAATGATCTACGGTACGATAGGTGTCATAGCTTTATTGCTCGGTGGAATCATTAGTGGTTTCCTCGTTTCCCGTGACGGATTCAAGAAATGGATATTACCCATGGCATTAGCCATCAACATTCCCGATCTATTATATGTATGGATGGCTGCCGCCACCCCGGACAATCCTATATTTATAGCCATTTGTGTAGCGATCGAACAGTTGGGGTATGGTTTCGGCTTTACCGCTTATATGCTATATCTGATTTATATAGCAGAAGGTGAACATAAAACGGCACACTATGCTATCGGAACCGGATTTATGGCACTGGGCATGATGATTCCCGGTATGCCTGCCGGATGGATACAGGAACATCTCGGATACACAAACTTCTTTATCTGGGTTTGTATTTGTACCCTGCCCGGTATCGTCGCCTCATTAATGATTCGCAACCGACTGGAGGATTCTTTCGGAAAGAAACAATAAAAAACTCAAAGATATGATACTCATTGCAGATAGTGGTTCTACCAAAACCGACTGGTGCATCGTTTTCAACGGCACCCCAATCAAACGAATGGGAACGAAGGGAATTAATCCCTTCTTCCAATCAGAAGAAGAAATTCAACAAGAGCTGACACATTCCCTCCTGCCACAACTACCGGAAGGAACGATCAACTCCGTCTTTTTTTATGGTGCAGGCTGCACTCCCGAAAAAGCTCCCGTCCTCCGGCGGGCTATTGCCGACAGCCTGCCCGTCATCGGGAACATCAAAGCCTACTCGGATATGCTTGCCGCTGCCCGCGGACTATGCGGACATGAAGCAGGGATTGCCTGCATCCTCGGCACAGGTTCCAATTCCTGTTTCTACAACGGTAAAGAGATTGTCAACAACATCTCCCCTCTTGGATTCATCCTGGGAGATGAAGGAAGCGGCGCAGTCTTAGGAAAACTACTGGTAGGCGATGTACTGAAAAACCAGCTTCCACCCGCCATCAAAGAAGCTTTCTTAAAACAGTTCGACCTGACGGCTCCCGAAATCATCGACCGGGTTTATCGCCAGCCTTTCCCGAACCGTTTTCTGGCCAGTCTCTCCCCTTTCCTTGCACAGCACTTGGAAGAACCGGCTATCCGTTCACTAGTACTCAACAGCTTTATCGCTTTTCTCCGCAGAAACGTGATGCAATATGATTATAAGCAATATCCGGTACATTTTATTGGTTCCGTAGCTCACTGTTACAAGGAGATTTTGCAGGAGGCTGCGCAAACAACAGGTATTCAGATCGGTAAGATTCTTCAAAGTCCGATGGAAGGGCTGATTCAATACCATCAACAATAATTCTTTTACCTATTGTAATTTATAACCAGTAATTATAAAAATGCAGATAACCGAACAACCGTCACTTTACGATCATCTGGAAAAGAAATCTGTGCGAGAGATATTAGAAGATATCAACCAGGAAGATCAGAAAGTAGCATTAGCCGTACAAAAGGCTATTCCACAAATTGAAGAGCTTGTCAATCAGATTGTGCCCCGCATGAAACAAGGCGGACGCATCTTTTATATGGGGGCCGGCACAAGCGGTCGCCTGGGAGTATTGGATGCTTCCGAAATTCCTCCTACTTTCGGAATGTCTCCCAACTGGATTATCGGACTGATTGCAGGAGGCGATACAGCCCTGCGCAATCCGGTAGAAGGAGCCGAAGATGATGAAAATCGAGGTTGGGAAGAACTCGTCGAACACCAGATCAACGAAAAAGACACCGTTATCGGCATTGCTGCTTCCGGCACTACCCCGTACGTAATTGGTGCTTTGCGGGAAGCCCGTAAACACGGTGTCCTGACAGGTTGTATCACCAGCAATCCCGATTCTCCAATGGCGGCAGAGGCAAATGTCGCCATCGAAATGATTGTAGGGCCGGAATATGTGACAGGCAGTTCCCGGATGAAATCGGGTACCGGACAGAAAATGATTCTGAATATGATTAGTACGTCGGTGATGATTCAACTCGGACGGGTGAAAGGAAATAAGATGGTAAACATGCAGCTTAGTAATCATAAACTGGTAGAAAGAGGCACCAGGATGATTATGGAGGAACTAGGATTAAATCATGACCATGCACAAAAATTGTTACTGTTACACGGTTCGGTTAAGAATGCAATTGACGCTTACCGATATTCTCAAGATCATTAAAATCTCTACTTACTCTTGTTTAACCAACTTATATTATACGCATCACATACCAATCTTATTAATACGGAATATGACACATTAACCATTATTATTCATCCGACAGCCTCATAGATACAATACAAAAAGATTTTGAAACAAAATCAAAAACATTTATTGAACAAACCGGTTTGTTCACACTTCTTCATTTTATCTCCGAAGAAAAAACTTCAAGAAAAAGTAAATTGGTATCAACAGTATAAATAATTGAAACATACCCAAAGCCCGTTCTTATCAATACCAACTATCTTTGCATCGTGTCACAGTACAGACAAAAATAAACCATTTTTGGAATTTAAGACACAAAGAAGATAATTTCATTAAATATAGTATTTATGAAGAAGGATATTTGCATCATTTTGAGCCTGCTGTTATATACTTTTCAATTACCAATTATCTACAAAGTAGAATATCCGGTTACAGTGAAACGTAAGATCAATGATTAACAACAAATTATTAAATATTGAAACCATGAAAAGATTATTTCTATTCTTCTACCTCTCTGTTGTGAGTATAGCAGCATTTGCCGCTGAACAATTCGTAGTATTCACACCGACCGATAATCATTTTCCGTTGATATCCCAAGGAGTTCCTTGTCCGATATATGTAGATTCTTCCGAAGACAAAGGAGTGATGATAGCTGTCGGCAATCTTCAACAAGATATACTGCAAGTATGCGGAACGAAGCCTGTGCTCTTAACAAACGTAAGTTCGAAACACTGTGTCATTGTAGGTACCTATAGTACTCCTTTTGTAAAAAAACTGATAGCTGCAAACAAAATAGATAAAAAAGAGCTGGAAGGGAAAAACGAGAAATATATCCTGCAAGTTGTCACTAATCCCTGTGAAGGAGTAGATGAAGCAGTGGTTATCATCGGCAGCGACAGACGCGGTACGATCTATGGTATCTATGAACTGTCTGAACAAATGGGGGTATCTCCTTGGTATTGGTGGGCAGACGTCCCTATCCGAAAGCAACAGAATGTATATGTAAAGCCGGGACAGTATACAGACGGAGAACCTGCGGTGACCTACCGCGGTATCTTCCTGAATGATGAAGCGCCCTGTCTGACCGGTTGGGTAAAACAAACCTACGGCACAAACTACGGTGACCACCGTTTTTATACACAAGTTTACGAACTGATACTGCGCCTGAAAGGTAATTTCCTTTGGCCTGCCATGTGGAGTTGGGCTTTCTATGCAGACGACCCGGAGAATAGTAAGACTGCTGATGAAATGGGAATCATCATCGGTACATCCCACCACGAACCAATGGCACGCAACCATCAGGAATGGTCACGCAAGCGCAAAGAATATGGTGCATGGGATTATACAACTAACAAAAAAGTGATCGATCAGTTTTTCCGTGAAGGTATCGAACGGATGCAGGGCACAGAAGATATCGTAACCATCGGTATGCGCGGAGACGGTGACGCAGCCATGAGCGAAAACACCAACGTGAAACTGCTGGAAGACATAGTAAAGAACCAACGCAGAATCATTGAAAAGGTGACTAAACGTCCTGCCAAAGAAACCCCGCAAGTCTGGGCACTATACAAAGAAGTACTGGATTACTATGATAAAGGTATGCGTGTACCCGATGACGTAATCATGCTATTGTGTGATGACAACTGGGGAAATGTATGCCGCCTGCCAAATGCCAAGGAACGTAAGCATCCGGGCGGTTGGGGCATGTATTACCATGTAGACTACGTAGGTGCTCCGAGAAACTCCAAATGGCTGAACGTAACCCCTATACAAAATATGTGGGAGCAACTTCAACTCACATACGATTACGGAGTAGAAAAGCTGTGGATACTGAATGTAGGCGATTTGAAACCAATGGAATATCCGATCACGCTCTTCATGGATATGGCATGGAATCCCAAGCAATTCAACGTCTCCAACTTGCTGGATCATCCCCGTCGTTTCTGCGCACAGCAGTTTGGCGAAGATCAAGCGGATGAAGCTATGCGAATCTTAAACCTGTACAGCAAATATAACGGTCGCGTAACGGGAGAAATGCTCGACCGGAATACTTATAACCTGGAGACCGGCGAATGGAAACAAGTATCTGATGAATATCTGAAACTGGAAGCGGAAGCTTTGAGACAATACATATCATTGAAACCGGAATATAAAGATGCCTACAAGCAATTAATCCTCTTCCCTGTTCAAGCCATGGCAAACCTGTACGAGATGTATTATGCACAAGCCATGAACCATAAATTGTACAAAGAAAACAATCCGCAAACTAACGAATGGGCAGATAAAGTGGAACAGGCTTTTGCACGGGATAAAGCATTGAGTGACGATTATAACAATGTTATGTCCGGCGGTAAATGGAAGAACATGATGATTCAGAAACATATCGGTTATACCTCATGGAATGATAATTTCCCCGCTGATACACTACCACAAACCTACCGAATCGAAAATCCGGAAAAGGCTGTCGGTGGATACGTCTTCACCGGGAAAGACGGATATGTAGCTATGGAGGCCGAACACTATTACAGCACTAAAGCAGCACCAGGTACGGAATGGACAGTGATCCCCTACATGGGACGAACCCTTAGCGGCATGGCTCTGATGCCTTATACCCAGCCGACCGACGGAGCTTCTATCTCCTACAAAATAAAATTGCCTAAAGGAGTCGACAAAGTGACTGTTCACGTGATAGTGAAATCGACTCTTGCTTTCCACGACCGGAAAGGACATGAGTACAGTATCGGATTCGAAGGGGCGAAGGAACAGACTATCAATTTCAATCAGAATTTGAATGAACTTCCCGAAAATGTGTATAGCATATACTATCCGACAGTTGCAAGACGTATCGTCGAGAAAAAGGTCAAACTGAATGTGCCGAATACATCAGACGGCATGCAGACACTAATTTTCAAACCTCTTGATCCGGGCATCGTGCTGGAAAAGCTAGTTGTAGACTACGGAGGCTATAAGAAATCTTATCTGTTTATGAATGAATCGAAAAGCAAGAGAGATAATAGATAAAAAGATCAATGTAGAGACAAGTCAATTACTACACACTGATTGTATTTACATATAAATTGGTTCTTAATCAAATTCCGTGCTAGTAAAGCTCATTGAAAGGCCGATGGATAAAGGGATATCGGCATATTAGAAATAGCAAATAAATTATCCAAACTATATGCATCTTAAAGTACTCCGGAATAGCCATGAATAAGGTAATTGAACATAAATAAGTAGCACGGAATTTGATTAAGAACCTATAAATTTTGCAGTTCTTATTGTCAGCCGTCATTCCTATTCATTAGACGAATGATTTCCAGCACATTAGACGCTGACAATAAGCCCTGACAATAGGCTGACAATAACATTTTATAAGTTTTATTGTCAGCCTATTATTTTATGATTTTGCTCTCCCATATCTCCTATCCAGCTTTACTTACTTTTCAAGAAAAGCCTCCATTAAACATCCGTCATACAACCGGTATACTTCTATCATTCAATAACTATTGTTCGGTCAGGATACCGGTATACTTAATTCTTCACGGCCGTGGTAGCTTCTTCCCACAGCCGTGACGAGTTCCTACCACGGCCGTGGGAAGATCTTGTCACGGCCGTGGGAAATTAATGATACCGGTACTTTCATAGAACAATACCGGCATCCCAACGCAACTATACCAGCTTCCCTTCTTATACTTCCCTACTTAATCAGCTTGCAAACAAGCTACTTGACAAGAGGGCAAGGCTGATAATAAATCAAAAAGAAACCGGCAGTTATTATTTTATCATTTGGAACATACAACATATATATTAGTAACATAAATATGGAAAGAAGTTACTTCCAAGGTAGATTTCAGAAACAGTTTTTTGCCTTTTGTATTGGGAAATGAGCTACCTTTGCTACAAATCCATACAATATGAACAGAAACACTTTTTTTGTATTATTCCTATTAATAAGCAACCTTGTTTCAGGACAGGACCTGAAACTGTGGTATAGTCAACCTGCACAAAATTGGTCGGAAGCTCTCCCTATTGGCAACTCTCGTCTTGGAGCCATGGTATATGGCGGAATCAAACGCGAAGAATTACAACTCAACGAAGAAACATTTTGGGCAGGCTCTCCATACAATAATAATAACCCGAATGCCATACATGTGCTACCGATTGTACGCAAACTGATTTTTGAAGGGAGAAACAAGGAAGCGCAAAGACTCATTGACACCAACTTCTTAACCCAGCAACACGGAATGAGCTATCTGACATTAGGTAGCCTTTATCTGGAATTTCCGGAACACCAAAACGCATCCGGCTTTTACCGCGATCTGAATCTGGAGAATGCAACGACAACTACCCGTTATCAAGTGGATGACGTCACTTATACCCGCACCACTTTTGCTTCATTTACTGATAATGTCATTATTATGCATATCAAAGCAAGTAAAGCAAACGCACTGAACTTTACTATTGCATATAACTGCCCTCTAGTACATAAGGTGAATGTTCAGAATGATAAGCTGACCGTCACCTGTCAAGGGAAAGAGCAGGAAGGTTTGAAAGCCGCACTACGGGCAGAATGTCAAATCCAGGTAAAAACGAATGGCACTCTCCGCCCGGCAGGAAATACGCTCCAAATAAATGAAGGAACAGAAGCAACCCTTTATATATCGGCAGCAACCAACTACGTAAACTACCAGGATGTCAGCGCCAATGAATCCCGACGGACCAGCGAATATCTGAAAAGAGCAATGCAAATACCTTACGAAAAAGCTCTCAAAAGCCATATCGCTTATTATAAAAAACAATTTGACCGTGTACGCCTTACATTACCGACAGGCAAAGCTTCCCAACTGGAGACTCCCAAACGAATTGAAAACTTCGGAAATGGGGAAGACATGGCAATGGCAGCTCTACTTTTCCATTATGGACGTTATCTGCTGATTTCTTCTTCACAACCGGGAGGACAACCTGCCAATTTGCAAGGAATATGGAACAACAGTACTCATGCACCTTGGGATAGCAAATACACCATCAATATCAATACAGAAATGAACTATTGGCCGGCAGAAGTCACTAATTTAAGTGAAACACATAGTCCGTTATTCTCAATGTTGAAAGATTTATCCGTCACAGGGACCAAAACCGCCCGAAACATGTATAACTCACGCGGATGGGTGGCACATCATAACACCGACTTATGGAGAATCTGTGGTGTAGTCGATTTTGCAGCAGCCGGCATGTGGCCTAGCGGCGGCGCCTGGTTGGCCCAACATATCTGGCAACATTATCTTTTCACCGGAGATCAAGAATTTCTAAAAGAATATTATCCGATACTGAAAGGAACCGCACAATTCTATATGGACTTTCTGGTAGAACATCCTACCTATAAATGGCTGGTGGTAGCTCCCTCCGTATCGCCTGAACATGGTCCGGTCACTGCCGGATGCACCATGGATAACCAGATTGCTTTTGATGCACTGCATAATACCTTATTGGCTTCATACATCGCAGGTGAAGCCCCCTCTTTCCAAGACTCCCTCAAACAAACACTAGAGAAGTTGCCACCTATGCAAATAGGAAAACATAACCAACTACAAGAATGGCTTGAAGATATTGACAATCCCAAGGACGAGCACCGTCATATTTCACATTTGTACGGGCTATATCCGAGTAATCAAATTTCTCCATACTCAAATCCCGAGTTATTCCAGGCAGCAAGAAACACATTGCTTCAACGCGGTGATAAAGCTACCGGTTGGAGTATCGGCTGGAAAGTCAATTTCTGGGCACGTATGCTGGATGGAAACCATGCCTTCCAAATCATTAAAAATATGATTCAACTATTGCCCAACGATAACTTGGCTAAAGAATATCCGAACGGGCGTACCTATCCCAATATGCTGGATGCCCATCCGCCTTTCCAGATTGACGGTAATTTCGGTTATACAGCCGGAGTAGCGGAAATGTTGCTCCAAAGTCATGACGGTGCCGTACATTTATTGCCGGCATTGCCTGATGCATGGGAAGAAGGAAGTGTGAAGGGGCTGGTGGCACGTGGAAACTTTACTGTCGATATGGACTGGAAAAACAATGTGTTAAATAAAGCGATCATCCGGTCGAATATAGGTGGTACGCTCCGCATCCGGTCTTATGTTCCCCTGAAAGGGAAAGGCTTAAAACAAGTAAACGGGAAAGAGTGCTCAAACAGATTATTCGCCACCACTCCTATCAAGCAACCTCTTGTAGCCAAAGGGGTAAGTGCGCAATCTCCCAAGCTGCAGAAGGTTTACGAATATGACATCGAAACAAAAGCCGGTAAAAGCTATATTGTAAATACAATGAAAGGAAAACAATAATACATAAGGAGAGGTTAATCTTTTCTCATGTTACATTTTTCACAAACGATGTTACAACATCTGATTGTACTCCCGGAGCCTAATGAAAATATTCATCTTTTATTAGGTTATATTTAGGTTTTTATTTTTCTTTGTACAACAAACAACGATCTATAACTATGAAAAATGTATTCACTTTTCTATTATTATTGTTTTCTTTGTTATGCAACGGGCAATCTCCTAAGTTATTCACTACTGACAAAGAGCTCTCCAGTAGTCTGATTAATCAAATATATCAAGACCGGAACGGTTTCATTTGGATTGCAACAGAAGATGGTCTGAACCGTTATGACGGTGCTAAATTTACCATATACAAACATGAGCCCAATAATGAACATTCGTTAGCCCACAATTTTGTTCGTACTGTTTTTGAGGACAGCAAAGGTCATTTGTTTATCGGTACATATATGGGAATTCAAATGTATGATCCGGCCACAGACAATTTTACCCCACTTGCAATAAGGGAAGACAATGGAGAAATATTTGAAAGCAATATTGTTTCCTTTATCGAAAGGAGAAATGGAGAAATATGGGTATCCGGAAATATGTTGTGCAGGTTGAATATCAAAGATTACCTGTTGACTGTTCAAAAAATTGATATCCCCATGACATCAACAGGATTTATGATTGAAGACAAGAAACAGAATGTCTGGATAGCAAAAGGCGAAGAAGGAGTATATCGTCTTGATTCTAATAACCAACTTACTTTGTATTTATCTAAAGACAACGGATATGTCAAAAGTATATGTGAAGATTCACGTGGGAATATTTATGTAGGAAGTATGAGAAAAGGACTATTCGTCTATAACAAAAGACAAGACTCCTTTATACCTATTGATTTTAAAGAAAAGAGAGAACTTCCTATCTGTTTCCTCTATTCCGGACCGCAAAATGAATTATATATCGGAACTGACGGTAAAGGTATGAGTGTCTACAATAACCAAACTCATGAAATCTCCGAATACAATTTTGACAACAACTATTTTGATTCAAAAAATTCAAAAATACATTCTATCCTAAAAGACAATTCCGGTAACTTATGGTTGGCTGCTTATCAGAAAGGAGTCATGCAGATACCTGCCCGAACAAACAGTTTCAAGTATATAGGACATAAATCCATGGATAAAAACATAATCGGTTCCAGTTGTATAACCTCATTCTGCAAAGACAACAACGGTATGTTATGGGTTGGAACAGACAATGACGGAATTTATGCCCTGACAGAAAAGTTAGAACCGGCTAAACATTTCTCGCATACTAATCACCCTAATTCTGTGCCTTCAACAGTTATAAAACTATATGAAGATTCCGAGTACAACATTTGGGTCGGCTCCTTTATCAACGGTATGGGAAAGCTGAACAAACAGACAGGATTATGCGATTACCAGTACAAACTGGTAGATAAGAACAACAACTATATACAACGTGTATATGATTTCGCAGAAGATAAAAACAAGCGACTTTGGATTGCGACAATGGGATTCGGTTTGTTCTACTATGACCTGAAAACGAAAGAATTTACATCCGTACAATCTCAGACATCTCTAATCAACGAATGGATAGGTTGCCTCCACTATTCCGATGATAATAAGCTGTATGTCGGAACTTATGACGGCGTCAACTGTATAGACCTTGACAGTCCTGATTTTCAAAGTCATAAGATACTCTCACAAAATGTTATTTATTCAATCTTTGAAGATGCCGACGGAGTTGTCTGGTTGGGCAGTTCCGAAGGATTATCCGGTTGGAATAAAAAAACGAAAGAACTAACCACTTATACTACTGCAGACGGATTGCCCAGTAATACAATATATGCCATACAAGGAGACGGAAAAGATTTTCTTTGGATAAGCACCAATGCCGGAATTTCCCAATTCCAAAAGAAAAACAACAAATTTATCAATTATTATGTCAGCGACGGATTACAGGGAAATGAGTTCTACAAGAATGCCTCCTTCAAAGATAAACAAGGTATCATCTGGTTTGGCGGAATGAATGGT
Source organism: Bacteroides sp. LFL-34 (assembly GCF_027257075.1). NCBI lineage: Bacteria > Pseudomonadati > Bacteroidota > Bacteroidia > Bacteroidales > Bacteroidaceae > Bacteroides > Bacteroides sp. LFL-34. The sequence continues at coordinate 60,539 of NZ_JAPQKZ010000013.1, forward strand.
ATCACCTATTTCAATCCGCAAGACATTATCAATCCGGCAAAAACATGGAATATCCGGATTACCGACTTTTTCCTGCATAACAATCCGGTTAGAAAAGGAATGAAATCCGGTATTCACAATATTATCAACTGCCCTGTATTCAACGCAAAAGAGTTTTATCTATCCCATAAAGACAATGTGTTCAGTATCGAGTTTGCCACTCTGGAATTAAATGCCCCCGAACACATCAACTACCTTTATTCTATCAACGATGAAAAATGGATTAGTTTGCCCAAAGGTGTAAACCGTATCTCATTCAGCAATCTGAAACCCGGTACCTATAACTTTAAAATCAGAGCAAAAGACAACACCGTGTATTCAAATATAAAAGAAATTACCATCTTTATATCTCCTGCATGGTATGCTTCATGGTGGGCTAAAGTTATCTACTCCTTATTATTACTGACCATTATATTTATCATTATTCTTCAGATCAGACATCGGTACAGAATGCATCAGGAAATGCTGCAACATATCCATGCCGAACAAATCAATGAAGCAAAATTGCAGTTCTTTATCAACATCTCTCATGAGATACGCACTCCGATGTCTCTAATCATCAGCCCTCTACAGAAACTGATTAAGAATGAGGAGAACAATGAACGCCTGAAAATATATCATATTATCTACAGAAATGCGGAACGTATTCTGAATCTTGTCAATCAACTAATGGATATTCGGAAAATTGATAAAGGACAAATGTTCCTGATGTTCCGGGAGACCAATATTATTCCTTTTATTGAGGATTTATGTACAACTTTCGGTCAACAGGCAAATACAAAAAATATCCGGCTACAACTTCACAGTACGCTCCGGGAACTGAATGTATGGATAGACACAGGTAATTTTGATAAGATTATCCTGAATATTCTGTCTAATGCCTTCAAGTTTACTCCTGAAAAAGGAAACATAGATATTACCATCCGTACGGGAGAAGATAATACACTGCCCGATCCCTTGAAACAATATGCCGAAATAATTATCGCGGATACCGGAACAGGCATCGATGAACAGGAAAAAGAACATATCTTCGAACGTTTCTATCAGATCCGTAACAGCCAACAGAATCCGAAAGGCGGAACAGGAATAGGCTTACATCTGACTCGTTCATTAGTGGAATTACATCATGGAATTATCTATGTAGAAAATAATAAAGAACAACCGGGTTGCCGTTTTATTATCCGATTACCGTTGGGTAACAAGCATCTACGACCTGAAGAAGTTGACAACAATGAGCAAAAGGTAACAGTAGCCGTACCAACTGTTCCTGTCATCTCTCCCATTATAGAAAATGAGGAAGAAAAGAAAGTCAGGGTAAAAACTAAATATCACGTATTAATTGTAGAAGACGATGAAGAAATCCGAAATTATATAGCGAAGGAGTTTGGGGACAAATTTCATATCATGGAAAGCCGTAATGGTAAAGAAGCATTAGAGCAAATATTTAAAAAGACTCCGGATTTAGTCATTAGTGACATCATGATGCCCGAAATGGACGGATTCACCTTATGCCGGAAGATCAAGCAGAATGTAAACCTCAACCATATCCCAGTCATTTTGCTTACCGCGAAAACGAGGGAAGAAGACAACCTTGAAGGTCTGAATACAGGAGCCGACGCCTATATCATGAAGCCATTCAATATCGAAATTCTGCAAAAGACGGTAGAAAATCTGATTAATACACGGCAGCAGTTACGCAAAGTATTTACAGGCCAGCAAAATCTGGAGAACAAGGTTCAGAAACTGGAAGTGAAATCACCCGATGAGAAATTGATGGAACGTATTATGAAAGTGATCAATGAAAACATCGGTAACCCTAACTTGACAATAGAGACAATCACCACCGAGGTAGGTATCAGCCGCGTACATCTTCACAGGAAACTCAAAGAGCTCACCAACCAGACAACCCGTGACTTTATACGTAATATACGTTTAAAAGAAGCCGCTCGTCTATTGTCCGAAAAACAGCATACCATATCCGAGATAGCCATGTTAACAGGATTCACTGATCCTAATAATTTCTCGACAACATTCAAAGAATTGTATGGAATGCCGCCTTCAATGTATATGAAAGAGCAGTTGAGTAAAAAAGAAGAGTAACCCAACTGCTCTCTAGCATGTTTATCTGTTAAACTTGTACCAATCAAAATTAAACAGTTTGCAGCCTTTACGTCCTTTGAATACAAAATAAATATCTTGTATTCCTGTGACCGGTTTTACAATATCAGTCTGCAATGTTTTCCAGCATTCCCAACCACCCGTTGAAGGAATAGTCAGTTCCGCAATTAATGGTCCGCTTATGCTGTCTGTACGTACTTCAAGCGTCCCGCCACGAAGGGCACTGGCAACGGTAGCAGTGAACCGTTTGGGAGATTTATTGCCGAAATCCACTTCACGTACCTTTATATAATCTCCATTATGAATTTCAGATATATATATACCGGTTTTCACATTTGGTTCGGACTTCACACCTTCAGAAAAAGCGATTGTTTCAGCTTCCACCCTTTCGTAAGGATTGAGCGTACCTACCGGTGACACCCCTTCCCGGGTAGCATTAATAATCGGGAAAGTGCCGTCAGCGTTATACTTAAACTGCTCCACCGCCGCACTTCGCCCGAAACCTCCACCGCCCGGCAGCTTACCCGTATGATAGAAGAAATAAGAATTGCCTTTATAGTCTATCACTCCACAATGGTTAGTAAACGAGCCCGTATCTTGTAAAGGCATGATTTCTCCCATATACTTCCACGGACCAAGAGGTCCGCCACTCATGGAATAGGCAATATGTTCGGGGACACCTCCAGCAGCATAAAGAAGATAGTATTTTCCTTCCCGTTTATGAAGCCATGGACCTTCTGTATAAGTATCTTTATACTTAACACCTTTGACACGCTTTTCCGGATTAGGTGCACCAAAACTCTCAACAGTCTGTTCCAGTTTGCCCACTCCACCTTTCAAAGAAATCATATCTTCATTCAATTCTGCATAATAGATATTCGGATTTCCCCAATACAGATAAGCACGACCGTCATCATCAATGAAGACCGTAGGATCAATATAGTCCCAGCTTCCGTCATGAAGCGGTTTGCCGATGGCATCTTTAAAAGGACCGACAGGCGAATCGCCTACCGCCACACCGATTGCCATCGTATTGGAAAGTTTGGAATGCAGGCAGACATACCAATAAAACTTACCATTACGTTCGATGCACTGTGCTGCCCAGGCACGGTCGTCCGCCCAGTCGAATGATTCGATGGCAAGAGGAGAGCCGTGATCGGTCCAGTTCACCATATCTTTGGTAGAATACACGCGCCATTCCTGCATCCAGAAAAAATCAGCCTTATCTTCATCATGTCCCGTATAGACATACAATGTGCCATCATGCACCATAGGAGCAGGGTCTGACGTATAACAGGTTTGCACAAACGGATTTTGCGCTCCTGCCTCATGGGGTAGAGCACCTCCAAGCAGCAATAATGCCGCCACAAGTTTTGCTTTCAGATTCATATCATTTTCAATGTTTAAACAAGTGTGGAACAAACTCTTTCAGACAGCGTCTCCATGTGAGCCATTCGTGGCCGGTGCCTTGCGATTCATAATAAGCCACGTTGATGCCCAGTTTGCGGAGAGACTCCACCAACTGCTTCGTGCCCATCTGTTCGTCCGTGCCGCAGCCGAGGAAGAGATAATGCACTTTCTTGTTGAACTTACCTGCATCGGCAAACACACCGTCGAAGCACGTTTTCACGTCCAGCCCGAAAATCGCCCCGCTGAACCCGCCAATGTAGGAGAACATGTCGAGACGCGGCAACGCTGTTTGGAACGTCTGGTGTCCTCCCCACGACAAGCCTGCCATTGCACGGTGTTCGCGGTCGGTCTTGGTGCGGAATGTACGGTCTATCATCGGAATGAGGTCTTTCAAAATGACATCATAGAAAGAAGCGCCGTAAAGCGCACGCTCTTCGTTCACATCTTTCCCCGGACGCGGCACGAAGGGAGTCTCCACATCTCCGCTATCCATCACCACGAGCATGGGCACGCACTTGCCGGTGGCTATCAGGTTGTCCATGATGTAGTGCATATATCCCTGGGTGCTCCAGCCGGTTTCATCTTCTCCCATGCCGTGCTGCAAGTAGAGCACCGGATAGCGTTTTTTGGGGTGAGACTCATACTCTGCCGGTGTGTACACCATGCAACGACGAAACTCTTTCTTCGCTTCCGAATAATAGGTGCAGGAGCGCACTTGCCCATGCGACACTTGCTGCGGGCGATAGTAATCGCCCTCTGCCCCTTCGGGTATCTCGATGCCGCTCGCCATGCGGCAACAACCGAAGAAGGTGCACGAAGAGGGATCTACCACCCTGAATCCGTCTACCAACAGGAAATAATAGTGGAATCCCACCGGCAGCGGGTCGGTCTTCACGCTCCACCAGCCGTGCTCGTCCATGGCCATCTCATACTTCTTGCCGCAAACATCTGCCTGCAAGCGTTTCACATCGGGAGCGTAGCAACGGAAATAAGCACGGTTGTCCTTGTCGATACGAGGGAAGTCGCTGCCGTGCATATTGGTGGGGGCTGCCACTGTGTGCTTCCACACATCATCGGGCGAAGGAAGTTCAATGCCCATCAGGTGGAGTGCCTGTGCCGCATAGCGGCGTCCCAGCACCCGGTAACCGGCAGCATCGAAGTGAAGATGGTCGGGAGCGCAGCTCAACCCCTTGGAGGAGACAATAGCGCAGTTCTTTATCACCTGCGGCAGCATAGCAATTACCTCGTTCATGCCTGCACAAACACCACCGTGGTCGGCATTCACCACTTCACCGGCAATCAGGGGCACCTCGTCAGCCTGCAGATGAAGGTCAGCAAGCAGGTTGTCGTATACGCTCTTCACCTTTTGGGACCACTCCTTGTCACCGGTGTTCGACTCGCCCTGATGTAGAAGTATCCCTTTTATCACACCGCTTTTCTGTGCAATGCGTGCCATCTCCACCAAACGGGTATACGGGTCGTTGTCATACTCTTTCAGCGTATTCACCATCCAGTCGGGAGCTGTTTTGATATACTCCTCGCATTTGTCTTTCTGGAAAAGCTCGATCCGGCACCCGCCTATCGCCACGTGCACCACTCCGATGCGCACATGCGGGGGCAAGTTTTCTACCAAGGTCCGTCCGAAATAATCAGCCGGTGTCAGCCCGGTGTTCGGACGGCACAGCGGAGCGCGGGCGGGATACCATTCGCCTTTCACGCGTCCCAACTCTTTATTGTCTACCGCCGCCAACACTTGGAAGCGTGCATCCACCAGCGTATCTTGTGCTTCATAGCGGGCATTGCCTTCCATGTTAGACTGCCCTAGGCACAGATAAATGTAAAAGTTTGCATCCTGTGCAACCGCGCAAAGGCTTGCACACAACAAACAACTCAACAATAATAACTTCTTCATTTACTATCTTTCTATATTATATTTATTCCAACTTCATGCTGCTTATCACAATCGGCTTGCCACCAGTCGACCAGAACCCGACAATGTAGAGGTGCGACGGGTCTACCCTATTGCCGTCAGTATCTTTCATCTGCTGCAAATCTACCACCACTCTGCGTGTCTGTCCGAAATCGTAGGTGGCGGGCTTCGTCCAGTAGTCGTTCTTGTCAAAAAGGCGGAAAGAGACACCGCACTCGTTGTCGTTGCCCAATTCCACGGTCAGCCTCCGGTAGCCCGACAAGTCAAGTCCGCCGGGGTATTTCCATCCGCCAAAGCCATATTTGCCTGTCACCAAGGTGCGGGTCGTTTCGTCAAAGGTGCCTTCTTCCCATATCGAAGGGTCAAACACGTCTTCCGTCAGCACAAAAGGCGAAACCACCGTCACCTGCAATGTCTGTTGCATGCTGTTTCCCGCTGCTGTGCGGTAAGTCACCGTTACCGTAGCATTGCCTGGTGCCACTGCCACCAGTTTGCCAGTCGGCTCCACCTTCAGCACTTGTTCGTCCGAGCTATTGATAGTCGCCTCGGCAGTCACCATTCGCGAGGTGCCATCTTTATACACCGCCTTCACTTTCAGGTAGTGCACTCCTCCCATCTGCAACGAGCGTGTCGCCTGCTCGCCCATCAGTTCCAGTCTCTCGGGCTCGCCATTGACGGTCACTCCCTCGGCATACTCCTTGAACCAATGATACATTGCCCACGGACAGGCTTCGGGATCGTTGAGGAACGTATAGTTGCCCTCTGTACCCGGCACGTCCTTAAACGCTGCCAGCTCGTGGCTTCTTGTAGTGAAAAAGAGCCACGACACATTTCCCGCATTGTCGGCTATATACTTGAAGTTGGCGCCGAAGCCCTTGCCACCGGCTTCGCCTGTGATGCTTTTTCCCCAAGTAGCATCGTATTTCAAAGGTGCCCAGTCTATTTCCGTCACCATGATGGGGGCAATCGCTGCCACTGGACCTACTTGCGTATCCCATCCGCGCTGGAAGGGCTCGTAGCCGCCACCGGTGGAAGAGCCGATTCCCTCGCCACTGTCTTTTTCGGCATCGCTGCCATACCATCCGGGATAGCAGTGCACGGCAAATCCGATGTTGTCTCCCTCGATGCGGTGGGTGGCATATCCGGCATACTGCGACTGGTAGCCCAAGCCCGGCACCCAGATGATATTACGGCAATGGTTCCTTATCTTGTCTACAATGGACTGAAAGTAAATCTTTGCATTGGCAAAGCAAGCATCGGAGGTGCTACCATAGGCGCCGTCGGTCCCTTTGATGTTGACCGGTTCATTGGCAAGTTCGAACATGATGTCCGTATTGTTCTTCACTTTGGGGTGTTGCGAAACGATGTCCCACACGTTAAGCAGAAACTGTTGATAGCTATCGCCCACCTCTATTCCCTGATAAGGAGCTTCGTTGGGGCATACCCCGGGCGGGCGCATCACCACATACATTCCCTTAGATACAAAATACTCCGCCATCGGCACAAACAGTTCGTCGAGATACTTGCGGAAACGGGTCTCGGAAAAGCGTTCGTGTCCTTCGTATCGCACAAACGGCTTTGAAGTATCATCGCTCCAATAAGGGTCGAGATGCATCCGCACGAAGTTGAACTTCCATCCGGCAGCCACAATTCCGTCTACCATACGTTTGTTATAGCTGAGACACGACTGCACGTCATAGTTAGTCCATGCGTTATCGTTAAAAAAGGGACTGTAGGTCTGTGTAAATCCATGAAGATTGACCGTCTCGCCCTTTTCGTTTTTAAGGTAGCGCCCCTCTACGTGCAACACTGGCAACTGATGATAGTCTTTCTCCGGAGCAGGTTCGTCCTTAGGCGTTTCCGGTTCGGCAGAAATCTCCGGTTGTATAGGCAGAGAGCTTTCGTCCGAACAAGATGCCAAAGCCACACCTATCCATGCCAGCAAATAAATTATCTTTTTCATAATGATGTTGATGTTACATAATAGTTGTTGCAAAAATAACAATACTACCAATAGCGATAAAAACTATAGTTGTAAATACCGTCACCACTGATAGTTCCTTCATACAATTTATAGCCTTTTATATCACCATGATAAAAAACTAACGGAGAGCCGTTATAATCCATTTCGTAAGTTCCTTTCGTTTCCCCTTTAGGAATAGTGATTGATGCACTACTCTCATACTTTCCACCATCATTGTATGCTTCGTATGGGATTCTGCAACTTATATCTTTTTTTACGGGATAAGTTGTCGTGGCAGTAAAAATAGGATGATTGGAATACAGTTCTTTCATTGAAATCATTATGCGATTATCAATTCCATTTTGAGTAATACCAACTGTTAATGTTTTATTAGATCCCGGCTGTTTCAATACAATTTTTCCACTTCTGAGAGAGGAAGTATTGTCCTGGGCTACTACCGATAGAACATATATATCATAATACTGAAAACATATAAGATAATCCAACCATGAAGGATCGCTCACTATTTCAGGTTGCAATAATGTTTTTGTTCCATTAACCTCTACATAGGAACATAAAGTTCTACTAAGAGGTTGTGAGTCATCCTTCGGACTAATAACAAAGTCCTCCACTACATCCGAATCTGAAGCCCCAAAACAATATGTACTATCCGAATTTGCAGCCCTTGTAACTATATCTCCTACTTTATCTATATCAAACAGAATTTCATTACTACAGCTACACCAAATAATCAAACTTAAAATAAATAATATGTTTTTCATTATTATCCGACTTTTATTGAAACAATAAAGGCAGCGGATTCATGTTATATGCCCCGCTGCCTTTTCTTATCAATCTCTATTATTTACCAGCCAATCCGTCAGCAAAACCGGCATAAGTATGCTTACGGTTGTAGTTGGAATCCCATAAACCTACAGGTTCACCGCCACGCCAGTTAGAATCACCGGGGGCACCGGGAGCATCGGTAGCACACCACTGCGTGATGCCGTATTGCTGTGCCACAGGAATAATCTCGAAGTATTTCTTCACGATAAACTTATAATATTCAGCCATCGCTTTATGTTGTTCTTCTGTCATATCCTTTGTCAACACCGTAGTGCCGCTTTCATCCACATATCCCATATCCAGCTCAGATACTTTCACGAGTTTGCCACTCTTGGCTAAGATTTCAAACATTTTCACTACATGTTCTTCTTGCTTCTGCTGGTCAGCAGCATTGGCGCGATAAGCCACGTGCATCTGTGTACCGATACCGTCAATCTTTGTCACACCGTCAGATTCCCACTTCTCTATCCAGTGTACCAAGCTCTTGGCTTTCTGATTGTTATCCCAAGTGGATTCCAGATTGTAATCGTTGATGAAAAGTTTGAGAGGTTTAACACCACCGTTTTCTGCATAATATTTACGGGCGGCAGCTACAACAATACGAACATAATCTTCACTACCCAAGTAATCTTGCCAGTAGAAATTATTGGCAGCGTCAGCACCGGCATTAGATGCAGATTGCAAGACATAGAAACCTTCACCGTCGTTGCCACCACCTGAAATAGCTTCGTTCACTACATCCCAAGTAGTCACGTAACCACCAGTAGCTTTCATCATTCCTTCAATCCAATTGTTCATTGCCCGAGTAAGCGCTTCTTTTTTCTCTTCGGGAGTAAGAGGAATAGTGTTACCTTTAGTAACTATTTGCAATTTGATATTATCAAAATAATATTTATTAGCAGGTGCATTGGGCGCGCCTACATCCAAGTTCCATGCAAAAGTCTGCATGTTTCCCTCAGGAGAAAGGGTAGTGTTAATAGTAATAGTTTTTTCAAAGTGTTGCCATTCCGTAGTGAAACTAACAGCACACCCACCATCATAATGAATATAAGCTCCAGGGGCAGCATGAGCCTGAGACTCAGAATTATTGGGTGTATCTGCACGATAATCGAAAGAGATACGTACAACATCATTTTCCACCAACGGACGGTCAGCATACAAAAAGAATTGAGTATCCCAACTGTTTGTTCCTCCACCAGCAGAAGTAACAACGAAAGCACGACTACCGTCTTTACCTACTCCATCAACAATATCGCAAGCAGCATTAGCTCCTCCCACATGAGTAGAAACAAAATTGGTAGTTTCACTGCCTTGCGCATCACCATTAGTAATGATGTCAGTTAAAATCTCTACTGCCGCATCTCCCGGTGTAGGTATAATTGAATAAGAATGCGCATGCCAACTTGGTTTAGACCAATTAGAAGGCAGATTTCCTTCTTCAAAAGTTCCGTTCTTTATCATATTTTGCTCAGAACCTTTTTCAACCAGCACCATGTCATCAAACCAAAGATCTCCTCCAAACTGTCCGAAATTGAATAACAAACGAGAACAATCACTATTAGGTGTAAATTCAATGCTTATTGTGCTCCATGTAGTTCCTGCTGAAATCTGTGGTATGCCATAATGTGTATTACCAGCATTCGGTGTTTCTATCCAAAGCGGAAATGTCACAGCTGATGAAGCCTTGGTTCTCATAGAGAATACATAAGATTTCCCTTGTAAAAGAGGAGATTCCAAATCATAGTAATTTTGCCAATCCCATGGATTCGCCTTCGCTTCAGAAGTATTGATATGCAAACAATTTCCTTCTCCTACAGAGGGCGGCAATTCTTTGTCTTTAATCAAAGAATTCAAATACTTATTATTCTGCTGTGCATGCCAAGCCAATGTATGTCCATATATAGTAATTCCGGCAGCTTGGGCGGCAGTGACAAATTTATCCACAGTTTCGAAATTCATCTCCCCTTTATCGTTCACACACGAAGCATATTTCATCGCATTGCCTGCGGTCACTTCGTCGAAGTTGGCTTCCGCTAAACGAAATACCAATCCTCCTTCGATAAATTCGTTGGCTGCCAACGCTAATCCCAATTTAAAATCGGGATTAGCTGCACGGTCTATGTACGATTTCAGCGGGGCATAATCATTCAGATACTCGTATTGCGCTATCGACTCCGGTTTTGTCACCGTGACATCGGCAATCTCGGTATCCACGCAAGAAGCCAGCAAAGCTGCTACCAGCGTGCCCCATACCATATTATTTTTTCTATTCATCTTCATGTAGTTTTCTTAAATTGTTTAGATTGCGGTTCACTTCAACTTCACGTTAAAAGTTTCAAATTTGCTCTGTCTGTCGCGTGACACCAGCGCGTCCGTGCTGCTACATTTGGCAGTGCCCGTTTCACCGGTCACAGCATTCAACACATAAGGCGCATAAGTCACTTCATAGGTCAGTTCGAACAGGTCGCGGTCTTTGTCGCCCCACGCTTTCTTGGCACCATGATAGGTCCACTTGCCCGAACCGCTTGCCTGAGCCCCCGGTGTGTCGGTAGTGATGGAGCAATTGCCGTTGTCGTCAACCGTTATCACCAAGTCCATTGTCAACGTTTGCTTGGAAGATTCGCCTTTCTCATTCACCACATCCACCGAAAGCGAAAGAGGATAACGCACTTTGTTGAGGGCAATAGTTCCCAATGTACGTTGGTCTGCTTTCTCTATATTCTGCGGGTTACGGTTGAGCGTAGAAGTGTTGCCATTGATGTCGAGCTGGTCTGTGCCACGACTCAACCAAACGCCCTCATACTTGTTTTTGTAGGTCACCCCATAAAGCGCATAGTCTTTGGGAAGCACGTCCCAGTCTGCCACATTCAAGCGATTGGGAGACTCAACTTTAGGTTTGCCCGCCAAGATAGAGTCTGAAGCCTGTGCTAACCGTACCGGAATGACATAGGTGAGTTCGGGCGTGAGAGGATCATTGAAGAAAGCATCGGTCAACTGTATGTCCATACGTCCATAAATGTCTCCTTTGGGAAATACCACCTGTTCCGAAGAATAAGTATAATATTCCTTAGGCATAGGAAGTATCGGCTTGCCATTGTCGAAATAAGCATTGGTACACAAACTTTCATCGATAACAATCTGTGCTGTGCGCTCTTTGCGGTTTGACCACACACCGCCCAATGTAGCGATGATCTGCATCCGATATTCATTGTCTTGTTCGGTAGGATATACATCTTCGCCCAATGTGATGGTGCGTATAGGAGTCTGAGTAGCAAAACTGATGGTCTGATATTCGTAATCGTCGAATTCTTTGTCTCCGTTTTCACAGCCGGCAAACAACAAGCCAAGGACCATGCATTTCATTATTGTCTTATTCATAATCATTGTATGCTTTAGCATTTTATTAAATTTACACTATCGGTTTACCAACCCTGATTCTGTTTCAGTTCGTCATACTTAAGAACTTCCGAATAAGGAATAGGACCGTAATACATATACTCACTGAACGAGCGTTTGTCTACCTCCATCGGAGTATAACGGGTTCCACTGATATTCATCCCTTTAGCGGTTTCGGTCAGATTGCTCTTCCAGCGGCGCAAATCCCAGAAACGGAAACCTTCGAAACAAAGTTCGATGCGACGTTCGTTGCGGATGAGTTCCGCCATCTTTGCCTGATCGTTCTTGATGGATTCCAAGTAAGCATCACCATTGTCGCGACCGATGCCGGCACGGTGGCGCAACTTTTTCACCACATCATAAGCAGAATAGCCGTTGCCTCCTTTATCTTGCGGACCGTACGCCTGATTTGCCGCCTCGGCATACGCCAAGAATATCTCGGTATAGCGGATGCGCGGTGTGTAATGATACTGGTCAGCTTTCGCATTCGGGTCGAGGCTGATGTCCTGACGCAACAGTTTGCGCAGATAGTATCCGGTACGGGTAGAACGTCCTACCACCTTGTTCAGTGCATCATTGGTAGTTCCGTCGGCTGCCGTAAAGATTTCCTTATTCGTATTGCCTGCCTTACAACCATTATAAAGAATGTATGCTTCCAAGCGCGGGTCACGGTTGGCGTACGGAAGATTTTCATCATATTCGCCGGACAGATGAGACACCGGATAACCGTTCAGCATCGGGAATGCATCCACCAGATTTTGAGTTGGGTTGATACGTCCGTTACCGTAGAGTGTGGGCGGGAAGTTATCTTCTTCGAGCGAGAGGGATTTGGCACGTTCACCACGCCACAGAATTTCAGCAGGTGATTCGGTTGGGCTAAGTTTTTCAATATCATCTACATTGCAATACCATGTCCATCCGGTAGGATCCATACCGTCTACCCCTCCGATATGATTCAGCACCTTTGCAGCACTAGCAGCAGCCGTTTTCCAATCAACGCCTGACTGGTCACTATATGCCGGACTGGCAGCGAGCAAATCCGCTTTTGCCACAAACGCTTCCACCACCTTTCCGGACATACGTCCGATAAAGTTTGCGCCAAACACACGGGTGACTTTGCCTTGGTCTGCTCCTGCATATTTAGCAGACAAGCGTTGCATTTCCGCTGCGTCACCATATTCCCAAGGCAATCCTTCGAGTGCCAACCGGGCGTCTTCTTTCAACGCCTTCATGCAATCTACAAATGTGCTGCGGGGCACATTGAAATTGGATCCGGCTGCTTCCGGTTCGGTCAGGATGGGCACCCCCATCAACACACCGTCTTCGGTATAGCCCGCATGGGCTTCGAGGAGGTAATACATATACATGGCACGCAAGCCATAGGCTTCCGCTTTCTCACGGTCGCAGAACATCTGCGCCACCACTTCGTCTTTCGCCCATTTCACCTTGTCGGCATTGGCAAGGAAAAGATTGATGTACTGTATGGCGGAACGGCAGGAAGTCCAACGGTCGGCAGGATTGTTGTTTGCCGTCCACATGCCGGAGGCTATTTTACGCCAGCTGTTTTCCGCATCATTGCTCACAGCGTCATCGGTAGCCACGTCGTTGAAAGAATAGCCTGCGCAGGGTATGCGTGTATAGGCATTTGCCAGTATTCCTTCGGCATATTGCGAATTCTCGTACATATATTCCAGTCCGAGGTTGTTCTCGATAGCCGGTTCGAACAAGTCATCGCATCCGGTCAGACAAGCGGCAAAGGCACATATTGTTATAATTTTCTTCATGACTTATTTATTCTATATTTTTATATTCTACAACGAGAGACCCATCAAAAGTCTACCTTTACACCCAGTGCGTACGAACGGCATTGGGGAGAAGTCCCTACATTCATCTCCATATATTTACGCTCCTTCGCCAAGGTCAACAGACTTGTTCCGTTGGCATAGATTTGTAAACCTTTCACAAGTTTGCCTTTCAGCATAGCAGCCGGGAAGTCGTAAGACAATTGAACACGGTTCAAATCGAAACGTGAAGTGTCGTACAACCAGAAGTCGGAAGCCACAAAGTTCAGGTCGCCACCTTGTGTGGTAAGACGCGGGTATGTGGCGATATCTGCCGTCTCTTCCGTCCAGCGTCCGCGAACCACTTCAGAATATTTGCGATCGCCATACACGTGCATATAACTATTATTCTTCAGTCCTTTGCCACCAAACGATCCGGTGCCTGCCACAAACAATGTGAAGCCTTTGTACTTGGCAGTCAGGTTGAGACCCATCACCCAGGAAGCACCCCACTTGCCCAATACCACCTGGTCTTGCTCATTGATGACACCGTCGTTGTTTTGGTCTACATACTTCAAATCACCGGGTTTGGTATTAGCATTCACCTTTGCCGAGCTTTCCACATCGGCAGCGTCTTTGAAGAATCCGATGCATTGATATCCGCGCAAAGCATCAATCGCCTCACCTTCGGCTTTCAGCCAGTCATATTTCACATTCTCGTCCCATTTGGTGTTCTTGGAGGTGTAGTACATACCCACAAGCCCCACATTCCATTCAAAGTCGCCGTGCTTTTTGCCCACGTTTACACTCAAGTCCACACCCGTACGACGTTGGTTGTTCATGTTGATATAAGGACGCATATCGGACTTCGGATAATAAGTCTGGAAATAAGACGGATAATTTTGGGGCTGCGCCAGCAATCCTTCGGTATTGGTTACGAAGTAATTGGCATTAAGTCTCACCAATCCCTTCCAAAGAGAAGCGTCCAATCCTACCGTAAATTCCTTACGCTTGATGTAGCCGAGGTCGGGGTTTCCACCTTGCAGGAAGTCGGTGGTCTGCATCGAGTTGTTTACCTCGCTCCATCCCCACCACGTACCTGCCTGTGTAAACTTGGTAGCATACATGTAGTAATCACTGATATCCAAATCCTGATTGAGCACACTATAGCCTGCCATCAGTTTCAGGTTATCGAGCCAATCGGCATCTTTGAGGAAACCCTCTTCGGAAAGACGCCATCCCAACGTAAACGAAGGCGAAAGCCCTATCCGGTTGCCTTCGGGCAATTTAGCGGAATGAACCGCTGCCATGCTGAAATCGGCGTAATACTTACCGGCATAGTTATAATCGAGTTGCAAACCCAAGTTGGAATTGCTAGTGCGATGGTAGGTACCCGAATAGGTCTGCTGGCTGCCTTGAGCCAACAACAATGCATTCACATGATGATTGTCGGCAAAAGTGTTCTGATAGCCGAACTGTGCAGAGAAATAAATGGTCTGATACGCCGTACTGCCCGATACGTTTTGCGTACCGGTATGCTTGTCCATATTGTACTTGGTCAATGAAGTAATACGGTCGCCTCCGAAAGCATTGTTCCAAGAGGCTTCATACACTGCATAGTCGTCGTCGATAGAAGTGATGTAAGAAGTTCCGTAGTCTACGGAGAACTGTGTACGGAATGACAATCCTTTCAGTACTTTATACAAATCGAGGTTGATTCCCGCATCAAACTGGAAACGACGTGAAGTAGCTTTCTGATAACCGGACGCATACATGGCAGCAAAAGGATTAGTCATGTTCAACTGCGTACCTCCCAATAGATATTTGCCGTCAATAAGGTAATTGCTATTATTGATCAACGTCCACGAAGCAGCATCGTTTTTATCGACAAACTCAATGGGAATGAAAGGTACAAGAGGCGCCGAACCGGGAGCAGTCGGACGTAACGTAGCCGAGTTAGCCCAGTAGTCTGCCTTATCGTGACGGGAATCGTAGAAGATAGCATTTGCATTTACCCAACCGCTGATCCAGTCGTTCATACGCAAATCCACATTACCGCGGATATTCAGGCGCGAGTTGCGGTTGTTCTTACTTTCACCGAAGTTGAGCAAGTCGTTGGAACTCTCGTAACCGATGTTCGTATAGAAGTTGGCGTAGCGTCCGCCGCCCGAAAACTCGGCCACTCCGTTATAGTCCTGACTTGTCTTCCGAATATAGTCGTCGGAAAAGAAGTTGATGTTCGGATAACGGTAAGGGTTACTTCCGCTTGCATAGTTGTAAATCTGCTCATCCGAGAAAGCGGGATCCAACCCGTCGTTACGCAACGCCTCGTTATACAACGTCATGTATTCGGCAGAAGCCAGATATTTAGGATAACTTTTAGGCACATTGATACCGGCATTGGCACGCGCACTCACCCGCAAGTCTTTATCGCATCCGCGCTTCGTGGTGATAAGAATGACTCCCTTCGCACCACGGCTGCCGTAAAGCACCACGGCTTGCGCTGCTTTGAGGAATGTGATTTGGGCTATTTCGGTAGGACGAATGTTGTTTGCCTCACGAGGAACTCCGTCTACCAATACCAACGCTTCGCCCATGTTCCATAATTGTCCGTTGTAACCTCCCACTAAAGATTGCATATTGTCGAGACTGTACAGCGAATAACTTTTATTAGTCAGTTCCTCTACATTGACGGACGAGACACCACCCATCAAATCCGCCCGGTCCACTGTGCGGAAAGCCACATTCACTTTCTGAGCCAATGTATCAGTCTTCTCCACATCCGTCTGAGCCATCAGCCCGGCAGAAGCAAACAATAGTCCGGCGCTAAGAATTATATTTTTATGAATTTGTTTCATGATATTCTATTTCGTTTAATAAGTCACTTGTTTACCATCCCGGATTCTGATAGAACTCCGGATACAAGGTCACGTCAGACAATTTCAGAGGCAACCAGTAATGCTTCTCCGTGAAATTACGCGTCACGATTACCCGATATGTATAGCCGCTTACAGCTGTTTCCTGAGGGTTCTCGGCAAGGTCGCCTACCCGTTGGAAATCGACAGCAGTCTTTTCGGTATAAGGTTTCTTGTCGATAAGCAACCAGCGACGCAAGTCAGTGAAACGGTGTCCTTCGTATGCAAGTTCTACCGCACGTTCGCGGCGAATCTCACTGTTGAACAGATCGATTGAACCGGTATATTTGGCATTGACACCTTCTACTCTCGCACGTTTGCGGATGGTGTTGACTGCGGCCAGTGCCGTAAGTGTACAGTTGGTTGACTTTCCTGTAGACGAGCCGGTAGCATTTGCCGCAGCTTCAGCATACATCAGATAAATGTCTGCCAGACGCATATAGCTGCAATAGATATGCATCTGCGGACTCCATCCCCAGCCATCATCCCATTTATTGGCTGTCACCGGAATAAACTTGCCAAGCAGGAATCCGGTACGGCTTCCGAACTGGTCGTCACGGGCGTTTCCGCCTGTGTAGAGGGATGCAACGGCTAAGTCACCGACCTCCTCCGAATCTTTTTTTGCATCAGATACCATAGGCGAACCGTCGAAGCGAATATCATGATAGAAACGTGGGTCGCGTCCTTTCCAAGGATGAGTCTTGTCCCACTTGGATTCCTGGTCGTCGAGCGGCAATCCATTTGCCATACCGTAATAGTGTACATAGTTGGCTGTGGGCGAGAGTTGCGGATTGTTATCTTTCTTATAGCTGGCAGGCACAAACTGAAGAGCTAAACCAAAAGTTGAGTTTTGCCAGCCATCTGCCACCAATCCTCTGAACAATGCTTCTGTAGAACCCGGCATTTGGGCATTCTTTCCGTATGTGTAGAAGAGGTCGGAATAGTCCTCAAAGTCCACCAAGCTATATTGCGTCTGTCGGTTCTCTACCAGCGTAAGCAACTCCCCGAACGCTTCGGCAGCCTTCCGGCAATATTCCTGATTGTAGGATTCGCTTCCTGTGGACACCTTGTTCATCAACGGACTTCCTGCCCACAGGTAGTTTTTACCTAAATAGCCCAGTGCCATGATTTTGTTGATGCGCAGTTGGTTGTATCCTTTCGTGCTCGGGCTGATAGATGTCTTGTCCCAATCAATAGGCAGCAGATCGGCAGCCATCCGGAAATCATCGGCAGCCTTGTCGGCACATTCGTGATAGCTGAGTCGCGGCTCGTTGAATGTTTCGTTGGGAGGCAACACCTTATCTATATAAGGCAATCCGCCGAAATATTGTATCAGCATGAAATGAAACCACCCGCGGAAGAAATAAAGCTGTCCGGCAATGGCGTTCTTCTGTTCCTGCGTTGCATCGGTAAGCAGGTCCAGATTTGCTAATCCCGTATTACATTTACGGATTCCGTACCAAGAAGCGGGCCACAAGTCGCGGTTCCATCTGAATCCGTCGTTCGGAGTAGTAAAGTCCAGATTCAGAGTTTTGCAATCCATAAATCCGGCCCCCCAGCCGTCGTGTTCAGCCTGCCACCCCCAAAAGTCGCCTTGGTCCACTTTATAGCCCATGTGATAATTGCAGTCTACACCAATCACTTCGTCTTCACCCCAGTTCCAAGAGTTTGACCAGTATTGTTTGGCCATGTCGGGAATACAAGCATAAAGCTCTTCTACAAATCCCTGAAAATTGTGGAAGTCCTTAAAGGCATTTTCCGGAGTGACATCCGATTCGGGTGCCTTGTCCAGATAGTCGGTACACGAAGCAGTCGTACCCGTCAATCCGAGACTCAAACAAGCCATTACAGCATATTTTATAATGTATTTTTTCATAATTCGATGATGTTTTAAAGGTCAAATTTAATACCCAGATTGAAACGACGTACAGTAGGATAAGCACCTTGCGAAGCCAATCCCGTACCTGCAAAGTTCGATTCGCGGTCATCCGGCATACGCGACCATACCCAAAGGTTGTTTCCGTTCAGGAATATTTTAAATCTGTTCAATCCAATTTTCTTTACCCAAGGTTGTGTAAAAGTGTAAGCCACTTCAGCATTCTTCAGACGAATAAACGAACCGTCGTAATGGAAGCGAGTACCTTCATAATAACTCGGAGTAGAATTGATACGAGGCATGGGAGCATCTGCATCAAAACGATCTTTCGACCAGAATACTCCTTCGTCGAATACAGTATTCACGTTATTGTGCAAGGAAGTAAAACCCACATAACGGTTGACGTTGGTCACTCCATAGAACTGTACAAAGCAGCTGAATCCCTTGTAATCGAATCCGATAGTAGCGTTGTACGTATTTTCGGGAGTACCCGTATAGCCGTAAGGAGCGCTGTCGTTGGCATCTATCACGCCATCACCATTATAGTCCATAGTGATATACTGTCCGGGCAATTTCTGATCGTTCATCGTATTGTGTGTAGGCATGGCGAATACTTCGTCCCACGTGTTGGCAAATCCTGCCGTAAGATGAGCGTGGTCTTGTCCGATGGCAAATCCTTCCGACTTCTGGTATGCGGGACGCAACACAGGGTCATCGTATTTGAGAATCTTGTTTTCAGCATGAGTCATATTGAAGTTACCCCACAGACGAAGACCGTTGTTCAATGTTTTATTTACACGAAGTTCCAATTCGTATCCTTTCGTACGCACGCGTCCTAAGTTGGCAGCCGGGGCGGAAATTCCTAAATAACCGGGAGTGGCACGTTTGTCACCGGCTACAAGAATGTCCGAACGCTTGTCATAGAAAAATTCCAAACTACCGGCAAGCAAACCATCGAAGAAAGCGTAATCAACACCGATATTCTGCTTCAAAGCTGTTTCCCAATGTACATCGGGATTACCTACCGTAGCTTCCTTGTACCAAGTGTAAGGAGACTCGGTTCGATTGTTCAAACCGTGGAAAGACTTACCTCCGTAAGCCCACTGTGTAGCATATAGAAAACGAATACCAAGATTATCGTCACCTACCTCACCGATAGAATAACGTACTTTCAACATATCTACCCACTTACGGAGAGGCTTGAAGAATCTTTCTTCGCTTATCATCCAGCCCAACGCACCTGAGTTAAACAACTCGAAACGATAGTCGGGACTAAACTTCTCGGAACCGTTGTATGCACCGTTGTATTCCAAGAAATAACGGTTGCCATAACTATAAGTGGCGCGGAACGCCCAGTCTTCACGATAGTGAGGGAATTCGCTACCAGTGCTTCGTTCGGTACGGTTGAACACTCCCATGGCGCTGACATCGTGGTCACCGAACTTGCCGCTCCATGACAATTGTCCTTGATAAAAAAGATTGCGTTGAGTAGACCAGTCCCGCACAGCACCACCTGCTGTAGACCACAAGATACCTTCCTGAAAATCGAGTCCGGTTTTAGAGTCGGTTTGCGCGTTGCTATAATGCACCTCGCCTGTTTCCGGATCTATCCATTTGGTCTGCGTCCCGTGATTCAAGTCATTGACACCACGACCGGCTTCCACAAACACGTTGTCCCACGAAATCATGGCACTTGCACGTAATCCTTTTACGAGGAAACTCAAATCCTGTTCCAATACAAAGTCAGTATTGACGCGGGTAGTAGTAAGCATTTCATAGCCTGCATTGGCGAGATTCAACACAGAGTTCGGCGCACCTTGCGAATTGGGCTTGTAGTATCCCCACGTACCGTCGGAATAACGGGGCAAGAAAGCGTCTGACGGAGAACTGTAGGCAGCCTGCCACAACTGCGAGGCACCAAATGAATCGTCGGCAACTCCCCACGGTGATTTCTTCACACCGTAAGAACCGAAAATATTGGCTTTCAATACGGTAGTTTTGGTAATCTTGAAGTCCAAATTACTACGTGCATTAATACGGTTGAATCCGTAACCTGCCTGATAACCACGGTTATTGTCCCATTCGCGGAACAAGTCACCTTCATGCAGAAAGTCTACCGCAGCGAAATATTTGACGTGGCGTGTACCACCCGACAGGTTGATGCTCGGATTGTATGACATGGCATAATCTTTGAAAAGCTCTTTCTGCCAGTCAACGTTCGGATAACGTTCGGCCTCTTCCAAATTAGCAGGATGGCGATATTTGTCAATCGTCTCCATCGGCAATATTTTATTCCAAGAAGCAGGATTCAAGCCTAACTCATATTCGGCAGCCTGATTACGCACATACAACGCATCCGCCGACTCCATTCTTCCCGGCAGAGCAGAAACCACTTTAGCCGTCATGTTCATACTTACGTCAATCTTGGCCCGACCTTCGTTACCGCGCTTAGTGGTTACAAGAATGACACCATTGGCACCCTTCACACCATAAACAGCAGTTGCCGACGCATCCTTCAATACAGATATAGACTGTACAGAACTCATGTCCACACTGCTCATCGGACGTTCGATACCGTCCACAAGGATAAGCGGTTCGCTATTATTCCACGAGCTAACGCTACGAATTACAATTTTCGGGTCTTCGTCACCCGGCATACCAGTAGAGGCAGAAGTCACCACACCCGGCAAATTACCCGTCAATGCCGCACCCACATTCGACACACCACCTGCACGCTGTAATGTCTCACCAGTGGTTTGTGCAATAGCACCTACCACAGACGCTTTCTTTTGTTGTCCGTAACCCACCACAACCACTTCTTCCAGTTGCTTGGTGTCATCTTCCAATGTTACTTTAATAAGACCTTTAGAAACCACTTTTACTTCCTGCGGTTTCATTCCTACATACGAAACAATAAGGACAGACTTCTCACCGGGCACAGTCAATACAAAATTGCCATCTATATCTGTGATTGTACCTATTGAACTATTACCTTTTAAAGTTACTGAGGCTCCAATGATTGTCTCACCATTACTGTCAAGAACCGTTCCCCTCACCGTTATCCCTTTCTGTGCTGATGCTGTTACAAAACTAAACAACATAAGGAGAAACAGGTAAGGAATTTTTTGAATTTTCTTCGTTACATTTTTCATTACCATTAGTTTAAGATGTTAATTAACTACATTGTTTTCTAATCATCATTCTTCTTTAATTGCATTAGCTATCATTATAAATATCACTCATAGTTGCTAGTATTAGATTTATATAAAAAAAATAATTATTTGCAAGTAGCGTATAATCCAATTGTAGTACCGGTAAATCCACCAGCCGTTGTAGTAGAGAGATAACTGGGATCTACATCTTTACAAAGCAGTTTCCAGTTTTTTTCACCATCAATAGAATAATAGAAGTCGTAACCAATTCCTTGAGATACTAATTTCAAATATACCTCATTTGTATCTGCGTCTATTTCATCTGAAGCCAATGTCTGTTCCTTTTCACCGATTTGTTTCAGAGAAATATTTTTATTCTCACCCACTTTATTCAAGCAGAAGAAATATTGATGCGCCTCATCTTTAAACAACAACATTCCGGCTGTTTCCTTATCTTTAGAAGGATTGAACAACATACGGGTAGCACATTCAAATTTATGATGTTGTAACCGACGGCAGACAAATGCCGGAGTTTTCTTTTCCGTAGCGCTAATATCTGCACACTTCAAGGTCAGGTATCCGGGTGTTTCCGTCAATGAATATAAATCGGAAGCAGAAGCTCTCAAAGTCATCCAAGTCATGTCAAGTACAGGAGAATCAAAGTTCTCTATTAACTCGAAGTTACCATAAGTAACTATCGTATCGCGTTTCGCACCTTCACGTTTTACAATCATAGGTACTAAATCATCTCCTTGTGTCATGTACGGGAATCCATCTTCACTCCATTTCACCGGCATCATAAATGTTTCACGTCCCAAATTCTCAAACTGATTATTAATAGGGCGACAAGCCAGAAAAACAGCCCACCAATCTCCCTCTTTTGTTTGAATCAAGTCTGCATGACCAGCACAGGTTACCGAATTAGGACGGTCAGAATTCAAATGTCTTTGCGTCAGAATCGGATTGTTTTTCCATGGAAGAAACTTACCCATCGGAGAATCACCACAGAAAATCACTTCCGAATGCCAATTTCCCGTTCCACCTTCGGCGGACATCAAGAAATACTTTCCATTTATTTTATATAAATGAGGGCCCTCTATCCAAATTGGTTTGTCTGCCGGTTGAGCTCCTTTGTTTACAAGAATTTTACGGGGACCGATCGTCTTATCTGTTTTCACATCAAATTCTTGTATGCGTATAGTACGGTGGCCGCTATATTCAGGTTTATTATCCGGAGCCTCATCATTATTAACAATATATGCCTTACCATCTTCATCAAAAAAGAAAGAAGGATCAATACCTCCGACCTCCGGCAACATGACGGGTTCCGACCATTCACCAAACGGGTCTTGCGTCTTAACAAAGAAATTCCCGGCTCCGACATTGGTTGTTACCATATAATATGTCTTGTTATACGGATTATAAGAAATAGCCGGAGCAAAAATACCGCCACTCACTTTCTGTCCTTCCATATTCACTAATTGCGAAGCACGGTTCAACACATGCCCTATCTGTTTCCAATTCACCAAGTCTTTGCTGTGAAAAATAGGAACACCGGGGAAATAAGTGAATGTAGATGTTACCAGGAAATAATCACCTTCTCCATTTGTGCAAACACTAGGATCAGAATACCATCCCGGCAAAATAGGATTATAGAAATAGTCTTCATCTGACAGAGGATTGGAAATATAAAAATCATCATTTCCTTTATAAGAAAAATAATCAAAGAGAGCCACAGATTTTCCAATAGCCGGTAATTGTTGTTCTTTCTTTGAGTTACATGACATCATTGTTATCCCCAACATAAATATGGAGAGCCGGACGATTGACATTAATTGTATTACCTGTGTATTCTTCATAATACCTCTTATTTTCTTTATAATCAAATATGAATTACTGATCTTTTTCTGCAAAGATATGCCAGCTTATAAAACTACAAACATAATTATGTTACGGGCTTCTTTTCCTAAATAACATCTTCATTTTCAATGTTACATCTATCTTTCCCCTTGTAGCACACCCAAATAATTATGCTGATTATAAGCACATTACAATCTCATTTTTTGAATAAAAGCTATTCAAATTCCCAATAATCCAGATTGAAAAGTTTGTTTCCTTTCTCTCCTTTAAAGCAGAAATAAAGATCATGTACACCCTTTGCATTCTTTATCCGGCATGACATCTGTTTATATATATCCAGTCCTCCTGTCGGTGATATACTGACACTGCCTATTACCGGACCTTCAGTGCTGTCCAGACGAATTTCTATCATTCCGCCTTTTTCAACACAAGCTGCGCTTACACTGAATTTCTTTGCTCCCTTCTTGCCAAAGTCGACACCACGCACACACAGATATTCATTATCATCAATATCGGTTATATACAAACCGCCATTCTTATGATTTTCAGCTTTAAGACCATATCCCCAAGCCATCGTTTCAGCTTCCACTCTACGGTAAGGATTAAAGTTTTCAATCTGTTCCAGTTTCGTCTCCTGCCAATAAGGAACTTCCTGAATAGTTCCATCCGGATTATAATGCATTTTTGCAACAGATACCGAACGGCGTTCCTTATGATCCAAAGTCTCCAAATGAAGCAAATCATAATTTAGGCCAAATACATAAGAGCTACCTTTATAATTGATAATTCCAGGATGATTTCCTCTACTCCGCTCTGTTGGACGCATAATATATCCTTTTGTACTCCATGGTCCGGTAGCTTTGTCGCTCATGGCATAGCCAATCCCTTCCGGACAACAAGTTGAAGCGAAAGCCATGTAATAATGCCCGTTCCGTTTATACACCCACGGACCTTCCTGGTAATGTTCCGGTTTATTTTCCACTTGTACAATTTCCCCCGAATATGAAATCATATCCTCATTCAGTTTCACATAATAAACATTCGGATTGCCCCAATACATATACGCTTGTCCGTCATCATCAATAAATACGGTCGGGTCAATGTCATACCAATGCTCCTTTTGCCAAACCAACGGTTTGTTCAATGGGTCTTTAAAAGGACCGTAAGGAGAGTCGGATACCAATACGCCAATACCATTACCGTGAATCGGACAATACATATAAAATTTGCCATTACGTTCGATGACTTGTTCTGCCCAGGCACCGTTATCACGTTTCACCCAATCAAAACTCTTCAGAGAAGCGACCGCTCCATGATCGGTCCAATTGACCATATCGGTGGAAGTATAAAGTAACCAGTCCAACATTTTGAATCCTTCGGCATCATCCTCATCATGAGTTGTATAAAGGAAAACGGTATCGTTATATACCATCGGAGCCGGATCGGCAGTGTATTTTGTTTGTATAATAGGATTTTGTGCAGTTCCTGAAGTAGCGGCAGTGATTGCCAACAAAAACGATACGCCTAAAAATTTTAAGTTTCTCATATTCTTTTATTTTAAATGGTTATTTGGTTATTAATACTCCACCATTGCAAGGAATAGTCAATTGCAATTCTTGTTTCTTTCCTATTTCTATTTGTTTTACGCTACCCTGCAATGCCTTATCATCACTAAACAGTCTCACCTTTTCTCCATTAGAGAACATCGGCAAATTAACTTTAAGTTTCAGTGTTTCCTTCTGCGCATTTACTCCGGCAATATACCATTTGTCGCCATGACGACGGGCAAGAATGACGTATTTACCAGGATAACCGTCAATGAAACGTACCTCGTCCCAAGTAGTTGGAACCTCTTTCATAAAATCAATTGCCCACGACGGAGCATCGGTCAGGTTATTCGGTGCCAAAGCGAAATGCTGTACCGGACTCTGAAATAGCACCGCCGTAGCCAGTGCGTAGACATCTGATGTCACCCGCCGGCTTCCCCGTGGAGCATTATCCGCATTATAATATTTGTTCAATGCACTACCGCCGAAATCCATGCTACCTACCGTGTTACGGATAAACGGATGCAGGGTGGCATTAAAGGCCTCATTATCACAACTGCCTTGAGAGAAATGAAGATTTTCACTAGCCAATACAGCCTCACTCGCTGCGAAGTTAGGATACATACGTTCCCAGCCACGAGGCAAAGTACATCCATGGAAAATAACTAAAAGTCCGTACTCGTTTGCATCCGACAAGATATCCTCATACAACTGCATAGTCATTTGCTTGTCGCCTCCGAAAAAGTCCACTTTTATTCCACGGATGCCAATGCTTTGCATCCATTTCATCTCCTTACGTCGGGCTATCGCATTATCCATCATACCTCTCGGAGTTTGCGGAGCATCATTCCAATACCCATTCGAATTATACCACAAATAAAGAGCTACCCCTTTGTCCTTCCCATATTTAGCCAATTCTTCAATTTTATCACGTCCTATTTGTTTATCCCACAAGGCATCCACCAACACAGATTGATACCCCATTGCTGCCGAGAAATCAATATACCGAAGTTGCTCTTTATAATTAGTACTTCCATCCATACCGATAATCCAGCTCCATGAACCCCTGCCATACGTAAACTCTCCTTTTGCCTGATAAAGCGGTTTTACAACATCAAAAGGAACGGTTGTCTCCACTATTGGAGCCAAAGTCTTGCCCACAGTAATAGTACGCCAAGGCGTCTCGCCCGGCAACGCTATCCCCGGAGAAACCGTACCATTCCCATTTGCTTCACCTTCTTGCGGAAATCCAATGGTATACACCCCTTCTTTGTGTCCCAACAGACGGCTTGCGCAATATCCGCCATTTACTCCCGTTTCGGAAACAAGCGCCCAACCGTTATCTCCATTACGGAATAGACAGGGAAATGTGTATCCTTCTCCCCAACCATTCTTCCCTGCGGCATCATCTGCCGTATAAGACGTCTCATAACTTGGAGAAGTACGGGCAAATCCTCCCATCGGTTTACTTTGCGGACAAAGAAAAGTGGTGGTTCCGTCAGGAAACGCAAATCCTGTAGCTTCTTTCTTAATCACGCAACTTAGTGTCTCACCTTGCGGATACATCCTATATTTAAAAGCAACATCGTTATTACTTATGCGGAATATAACATCATAAATTGTTTTCCCTTGTTGTGTAAACGAAAATACAGCTTCATTGGCCACATAACGAACCTTGCTCTTTTTAATAGAAGCCAACTCGTATGTTTCATCTATTTTATTGGTTGAAACATTCTTTTCCAGCGACATCCCCGATGAAAAATCTCCTATATTTGCAATCATCCCCAATGGAGATGGCTTCAAAAAGAGAACATTGTCATAACTAACAGAATAAGAAGGTCTTCCATCCATATCTGAGACTGTCACTACCAGCTTTCCATCAGGACTTGTTATCTGTTTATTTTCTGCACTTGTAACGCTACTCCCCAATAGCATAGCCATTACTATAAAAAACTTCATCATATTCCTACTTTTCAGATTCTTTTCTACTGACATAATCACACATTCTATTACAATCAAAACCTTACAGAAATCGCTTTCCCATTATAATCGACGTTTTTTTGAGTCCCGTCCTGAAGAGTTACAGTAAACTTACGGTTCTTCAACATTCCCTCATACGCACCTTTTCTTGCCCCTATCGTCAATTTACGAGATGCATTATTCCAAGAGATTGGAATTTCCGTATAAGCTCCTTTTTCGTAATTGTAATTATCAAATTCATCTTCATATAAAATGAAGTTTCCATTCGCACCCGCATACACCTTCAATTCAAGATGATCCCACGGTTTTTCAGTGGCATACTGAACTTGTGGACCGACAGGAATAATACTACCCGCTTTTACATACAATGGAATAACATCCAGTGTAGTCTCTTTGGTAATTTCCTTTCCGCCTTCGTGTTTCTCGTTCGTCCAAAAGTCATACCATAGCGTTCCTGCCGGTAAGTATATGTTAGTAGGTTTCGTTTCCATGAAATCCACAGCAGCGTCAGTTTTTGTTTTTTTCGCTCCATCTCTGTTCCATCCTTCTTCTTCGGAGACTTTTACCACAGCTTCCGGTGTATATTGTGCATGAGTAATCGGAGCCACAAGGATCGATTTTCCAAACATATATTCGTCATTGATATCCCACACCTTTCTGTCATCTACAAAATCCATCATCAAAGCGCGCATAAAACTCGATTGACGATTGCTTACCTCCCAAGAAGTAGAATAAATATAAGGCAACAGAGAGTAACGTAAACCTATCATCTTCTCGATAGCATCATATACAGGCTCGCCTTTCTTTCCGAACTTATAGATTTCCCTATAAACATCCGTCCCGTGCGAACGCATCATCGGATTGAACGTTCCAAACTGCAACCAACGCACATAAAGCTCCTGATACAATGGATTTTTTGAAGCACTATCATCATTCCAGCTTTTATTATAATGTCCTGCAAAAAAGCCACCAATATCACTATTCCAGTGAGGCATACCACACAAAGAAAAGTTTAATCCGGCAGGAATCTGATTTCTAAAACTCTCCCATGTGGAAGCGACATCACCACTCCATACATTTGCACCATAACGTTGCTGCCCCAAGAATCCGGAACGGGTTAAAATAAACACGCGTTTGTCCGAAGTCACTGCACGCTGATGGTCGTAAACCCCTCCGACAGTCATCAACGGATAAGCATTGCGCACCTTACGGAACGAGCCCAGATAGGTTTTGGTATCCATATCCTCCGGCTTCCAATCCAGATGATCGGGTTCGGTAGAGTCCATCCACCAGGCATCCATTCCCAGCTTGAAAATTCCATCATTCAGATATTTCCAATAAATATCACGTGCTTCGGGATTGTAAGCATCATACACCCTTACACCGGAAGGATATTCCATGTTGGGGGGCCATGACTCCAATCCCGATTGCGGCCAGGTAGTGAAGTTAAACAACATACCTTTTTTGTCCAATTCTCTATAAGGTTTGGTCATCGGTCCGAATGACGACCAGATAGATATAGCCATGTGTGCGTTCATCGCATGGACATCCTCCATCATCTTTTGAGGATTATTGAAAGTCGGATTCTGAAAATCCATCGCATTCCACAAATAGTTATGCCCCCAATATTGCCAATCCTGAATAATACCATCCAAAGGAATACCCAATTCACGATATTTACGAACAACGTCTACCACTTCCTCCTGGCTTTTATATCTTTCTTTACTTTGCCAGTAACCATAAGTCCATAAAGGAAACATCGGCGCTTGCCCGGTCAGGTTGCGTACCTGTGCTATAACACCGTCGGCATTTTTCCCATACATGAAGTAATAATCCACACAGTCACCTACTTCAGAACGGAAAGATGTTTCAACTTCGTTATCCGTAAAAAGAGTCGGCGAATAGTTATCCCAAAACACACCATATCCTTTAGTAGACTGGAAGAAAGGTGACACATCTTCAACATTTCCCTGTATCAGATTTTTAGTCATGTTCCGCTGAATCATCTTTCCATTTTGCAATTGTCCCAAACCATAAATGGCTTCCTCCTTATCTAATACAAAAGGTTGATAAACCTGATAAGTTTTTGTCCCGGCATCATCGAAATCGATAAACTGCATACCGGATTTCTCTGCCAATAACGACTTGCCATCCTTTGAGCAATAAGAAACAATTCCCGTTCCGGTGTCCACACTGACACTTAGTTCACTGGTGTTCAATACAATCTTATTATCTTGCATATCAGCCTTGAAATTCACCTTTTCGGGTTTGGCAATTACAGAAAGACTCTGTTTTTCATAGGCAACCCCTTCCGGAGACTTTATTACTCTCGCCACAGCAGGCGCAAAGAATTGTATTTCTATATCCACTGCATTTACAGTGGTTTTGATGCCGGACGATGTTTTCTGATAGTTCTGTGCGAATAAGATATTTGTGCTGAAGCATAAACATATACCCCAAAATAGATGATGTATTTTCATAATTATGGAATGATAAGGTTTCTAATTAATTACCAACAGATGTTGCATACAGTCCGATCATTGCTCCTGTAAAGCCACCAGCCACATTGGTAGAAAGAATATCACCGGAAACGGTTTCTCCTACATTTGTAAAACTTTTGCCATCAATCGAATAATTAAAACGATAATCATCTCCATTGGCTGCTACTTGCAGTGTCACAGGTTTCTCTATTTCTATTTTCACCTCAGCCAGGACACTCGCTTGTCCTTTTTCGGTTCTTTGCAGCATCAGGTAATAGTCTTTTCCCTTTTTAGTGATACCGAAAACATAGTGATATCTTTCATTTTGGTAACATGTTATACCGGCAAAATCTTTCTCATTTTTCGGTTTGTACGCCATGGTCGCTGCCGCTGTAAATTGATTATGCTGCTGACGGTAGAACAAGGTAGAAGTAGGTTTCACTTCATTGATATTTGAGGTAAAAGGGATGATCCGCAACCCTTTATCGGTCATCTCAACGAAATCTTCACGAGGACCTCTAAGACCAATCCATCTTAAGTCTAATGTTTTATCAGAGAAATCATCCTTAAAGACAAAGTTGCCACTAGGCAAATAACCGTTTTCCCCTGTCTGGTTCTCTACTCCCGAAGGCATCTTCAATGTAGGTTTCATAGGGATAAGCCCATTCTCGAAAACGGGAAATGTTCCGCTCCAGTCCACCGGAAGAATAAAAGTTTCGCGTCCGGTATTCACTCTGTTCTTCTCATTGGGGCGTATTCCTAAAAATACACCATAATATTTTCCGTCGGGTCCCTCCACTAAGTCTGCATGACCAGCCCAGTCTACTTTATCCGTCCGGTTTGCAGGAAAATAACGTTGAGTTAAAATAGGATTATTATTTGCCGGAAGATAAGGTCCTTTCGGATGATCACTTACAAAAATGACTTCGCTATGCCAACCTCCGGTTCCTCCTTCGGCACACATTAAATAATAACGTCCATCTTTTTTATAGATATGAGGAGCTTCAATCCATATCGGCTTTTCTTCTATATTGACGCCACCGTTTACTATGATCCGGTCCGTTCCCGGAACCACTTTATCATTCTCCACATCATAATCCCATATTTTTATGACACGGTGTCCTGAGTAACGTTCTTCTCCCTGAGCAGGAGCATCATTATGTACCACGTATGCCTTGCCATTATCATCAAAGAAAAGAGAAGGATCAATGCCTTCAAATTGAAGTTTGATCGGATCACTCCAGCCATTCTCCGGATTCTTTGTCTTTACCACCATATTTCCAAAGCCACCTGAAAATTGAGTGGTTATCATATAAAACGTATCATTATTGGGATTATATCTTATAGCAGGAGCATATACACCTGCACTAATACCACAATCTTCAACCTTTAATTGTGACGTTCTGTCCAGCACATGACCGATTTGTTTCCAGTTTACCAGATCATTAGAATGGAAAATAGGCACCCCGGGAAACATAGCAAAAGATGAGCACACTAAATAATAATCATTCCCTTTCCGCGTTATACTCGGATCGGGATAGCAACCCTGCAAAATAGGATTATAGAACTCACCCGGCTTTAAAGGATTGTTTTGATAAATAGCATCCTCCCCCTGATAAATAAATTGCGTAAAGACAGGAGCATTTTTCGTTATTTTACCCTTACCACTCACCTCCATATTAAAAAACAACATAATAAATACGACAAGCCCCACGGATTGCCAGCCCGACAAAATCAATTTTAATGTTCTCATATTATCACTTTTTATTTTCTATAATTTTCTGTTCCATAGTAGTGTTTGCAAATGTATCGATTCGGTTTTATCATATATGTACAATCATGATACAGGCATCTATATACAGGTTACATTTATCACAGACATGTAACATGATTCTTTTCTGATGTAACAAAAAGCCTCAAAACAGAAAAATGGTAAGATAATTAACTACATTACCTATTATTTCAGCACTTTTATCTTCCATCATATAAAATGCTGAATATCAAGAATTAGCAAATATTCATTTTCCTTTAAAGGAAAGCCCCCGTTGGTTTAAAAGAAACGGGGGCTTGGTTTAAAAGAAACGACCCGTTCCTTTTAAAGGAACAAGGTCGTTCTTTCTTTATTCATTCAATAAATAAATCCGGATTGTCTATCTGTAAAAATAAACAAAATTCCAAAGCGGTATTACTGTACGTTCATTACAATCGTTTTCAACTTATTTCTATCAGAAGTTCCTCCATACAGTAATTCATAAGTACCTTCCAACGGACGCATCGTATTCGACTCTACATCAAACCATTCAAAGTTCACACCAGTAAGAGGAATAGCTACTGATTCAGTTTTCCCTGCCGGAATATGAACGCGTTTGAAAGCACGCAAGGTATAACGGGGGCCTTCCTTATCACCCGGACGTCTCAAATAAACCTGAACCACCTCTTCTCCATCACGTTGCCCGACATTGCTTACCGGAATAGTCAATACTACATTTTCACCTTTGGCGATTGTATTCTTGCTCAATTTAGCTTCTCCATAAGTAAACGTAGTATAACTCAGCCCATGACCGAATGGGAAAAGTGGTTGCTGTTGCATATATCGATAGGTACGCCCCTTCATGGAATAGTCTTCAAAGTCCGGCAATTGATTCACATCCTTATAGAAAGTGACCGGCAGGCGTCCACCAGGATTATACTCTCCCCAAAGAGCATCAACGATAGCTGTACCACCCGCCTGTCCCGGATACCATGCCTGCAGAATCGCTTCACAAGTAGTCGTTTCGGGCACTAGTCCGATAGCTGAACCGGAATAATTGATAAAGACAACCTTTTTACCAGCCTTCTTCAAAGCTTTCAACAAATCACGTTGAACGTCCGGAAGTTCAATATCCGTACGGTCACCACCTTTAAATCCGGGAACTTCTACCGGCATTTCTTCACCTTCCAGACTTGGAGAAATTCCACCAGCAAAAAGAATCACATCAGCATCCATTACTCTCTTCACTGCGAGGTTCAAGTCGATCCCGACCTCTTTGCCCAAATCAAAATCAAGTGTAGCCCTTTCATTCCGTTGTTTGAATAGAATCTCGATATGATACTCTTTTCCAGCTTTCGCCTGTAACGTATAGAGGTTCGTCGGATTCTTAACATATATTTTCTGAGCCACTTGCTCACCATTTATAATAAGAGTCACTTCACCGTCCAATTGAAAACGGAAAACAACATCACCCGACTGCGAAGGACGAAAGACTGATTCATAACGGGCCGAGAAATTAGTAATTTCCACACCGGGCGCAAATGTAGTAGCCCCTGTTGTCGCAAAATGGAACGGAGTGGAAATCTGATCGGTAGCAACGACTTCCCCTTCACGATCACGATTATTCCAGTATTCTGCCAAGAAACCGGGTTTACCGTTTATGCTACATTCATCAAACAGGCTTTGAAGTGTCTTTCCGTCCACACGGTCACAACCCGGTTCGTATATGATTTGCCCTTCCGGTAGTTTGGCACGGACAGCTTCCAATAAGGTAACCGTATGTGCCGAAATACCGTTATAATTTCCCCACTGCATCACGGAGTCATTGGCATTAGGTCCCATAACGGCTACTTTCAAATGGGTATTCAGAGGCAGAATGTTGTTTTTATTCTGCAAGAGCACCAATGATTCACGAGCCATACGCAAAGCCAATGCCTGATGTTCCTTACTATTCAGCACAGAGGCCGGAATTTCCGACCAAGCCGGTTGTTCGTCCATTTCTCCCAGTTCAAAACGTGCTGTCAACAAACGTTTCAATGAAATATCTATTTCTTTTTCGTCAATCAAACCGGCTTTTACAGCATCCGCCAGTGAAGCATATTCACTTCCACATTCAAGGTCTGTGCCTGTCCGCACAGCAGCTGCCGAGGCGTGTTCCTTATCCGGGTGAGTCTCATGCGTTCCCGGTCTATGGAAATCGGAAATCGCTCCACAGTCAGAGACTACAATGCCTTTGTATCCCCATTCATCCCGCAATATTTGCATCAACAGGCGATTGCTGCCACAACAAGGCTCTCCCTCAAAACGATTGTAGGCGCACATCACTTCTTTTACATGCGCTTTCTGTACCAAATCTTTAAAAGCAGGCAGATAGGTTTCCCATAAATCCCGGGGATCTATATTCTCCGCATCAAAACTATGCCGGTTCCACTCCGGTCCTGAATGAACGGCAAAGTGCTTGGCACATGCGTGCAGCTTATCATACCTGGCATCTTCCGGTCCTTGCAAGCCACGGACCACAGCCATTCCCATTTGTCCTGTCAGATATGGGTCTTCACCGTATGTTTCCTGACCGCGTCCCCAACGAGGGTCACGGAATATATTGACATTTGGTGTCCAGAATGTTAATCCCTGATAGCGTTTCAGCACGCCGCTTTCACCGAAAATACGCGATTTTACGCGAGCCTCATCGGAAGTGGCATTGAACACTTCATATAATAATGAATCATTAAAAGAAGCTCCCATACCGATAGACTGAGGAAAAACAGTAGCCAATCCGGCACGTCCCACACCGTGCAACGCTTCATTCCACCACTCATATTCTTTAATTCCCAGTCGAGGGATAGCAGGTGATGCATTTTGCATTAATGATACTTTTTCTTCCAAAGTCAACCGGGGCAACAAATCCTCCGCCCGTTGTTCCGCCGTTAAAGAAGTGTCCTGGTAAGGCAGCAATTGCTTACATGCCGAAAACGATAACACCAAACAAACACCCATAATCGGTATCCAACCTCTTTTCATAATATTATACTTATTAGTTATGATTAATTTGGAAACAAAAATAGCCTATTTTCCAATAAAACAATGTTTCATTGGTTACAAATACATATTTGTTTGTTACATTGACGCATCACAGAACGAATAATCAAAAGAGTCCACATCTACATAACCGCCTACAGAACGTGTAGCATAGTTAAATATGGCAAACTTACTGCCCATAAACATACGGGTGTAGTCAAATTTCATCTTGACAGGCAGACCAACAGGTATCCATGCTTTTCCATCAAGACTATAAGAAAAACGAGCCTCATCCCGTCCATTGGTAAAGTCACCTTCCACACGCAAGTAGACAAGCTCTTTGTTAAGAGGTATACGGGCTTGTTCGGTCATATCCACACGGCTAATGGCACGCTTCGTTTTCTCAAACACGCTTTTCTGTTCACTCATCACAAGAGACAGTTTATTTCCGTTCTTTTCAATCGTAAGCACACCGCTGTCACCATTAAAAGCCGATAATCCTGCACGGTCACCATCTTTCATCCCCCCCAGAGAGAGACTGACAGTGCCCATACATTTCGGTCCTACCATACGTTGGGTCAACGTATTGGGAGCAACAAACAGGTTATCTACCACACGGGAGGTTTTCAAACGCAGAAATCCGGGACGGTCGGTAAGACTCCATGCCTGATCGACGGGGTTATGATTCCACTGCCAATAGAGGGAAAGCCCGGAAGCGGAAAAATCATCCGAACCGCAGATACCATCCATTGACATATACGATAAAGTGGTATCATTCGGAATGTGCCCATCCTTGTCTCCCAGCATAGGCCAACCATCTTCCGTCCATGTACAAGGCATGAGACACGGCACACGCCCTACGCCACCACGATCCTGAAAAATCAGTCCGTACCATTCACCGTTTTTCCCGTCTACGATACATCCTTGACCAACACCGCCATGCCCGTCAAACTCCGTTTCAAGAATGACACGCTTTTCGTAAGGTCCGGTAATCTTATCGGCACGATAGCATACTTCACGACGCAGACGGCCGGGAATACTCCAATCCATAGAAATCATCAGCAAGTAATATTTCCCATTATACTTGATGACGGAACTACCTTCCAACAGCCCTTGTTCGTCAGCATCCCGTTCAAATATTTGCTGATTGATGCCACCGGGAAGTACATCGGTCAAATCGGTTTTCAACTCCGTAAGCTGTCCCGTACTGTGAAAGAGATACACCCGCCCGTCATCATCAAACAGAAGCGAACCGTCATGGAAATGCGGAGGACGCGAAAGAAGTTTCCAGGGACCGGCCGGATCTGTCGCAGTATAGACAAACCCACGTCCGGGCGCGCCATTGGCTGTAAACCAGACATAGAATTTACCGTCATGATAGCGGATAGATGATGCCCATTGTCCTTGCCCGTAAGCAGTGCCTTCGAGCAAATCATAACGAGGACCATCGTCAATGCGGGGAAATACGTAGCTGATAGTTTCCCAATGTTTCATGTCCGGCGAACGCATGATAGGCGCTCCCGGCATCAGGTGCATAGTAGTGGAAACCATGTAAAAGTAATCACCTGCGCGACACACCGACATATCGGGCACGTCAGCATAAAGAATAGGATTACGGTATTGTGCTCCGGCTGATAGCGGAAAGAACAATGTAAAAAGAGTACACAGTAAAATTGTGTTGATTTTTGTTTTCAGCATAATCATCGTTTTTTTATTAACTGGCTACATTATCTATTATTTGAAAGCTAATTATTTAAAATGTTCCTTGTTATCTTCCACATCACAAAAATAGAAAATGCAAACAGATATATTGCCCAAAGTATGCTACATGATTTCTTTGTGATGCTACATATCGAATGAAGAATGTTACATCTATATTTACTCATGTTACATCACCCTATCTCCCAAAGAGAGGAGACTGTATTCAGCCTCCTCTCACTTATTACATACCCGAAACAACAGGCATCAACAACTATTCTTATTACAAGAACTTATCAGAACTCAACCAGTATACGGAACACTTTTCCCGGATTAGCCGTCCATTCCTGCATAGCTTCCAAAGCTCCTTCCGGTTTGGCAATCTTCGAAATCAGTTCTTCCACCGGACAGTTGCCTTCTTTCATATAATTAATAACCGCACGGAAATCGGCTGGTAACGCATTTCTGGAACCACGGATATCCAGTTCTTTCTGAACGAAATATTTCGTTTGGAAAGCTACTTCGCTTTTGGCATAGCCAATGCAAACGACCCGTCCTGTAAAACCGACTTCATCCACCGCCATCACATAAGTGACCGGACTGCCGACAGCTTCAATCACGACATCGGCACCGAAGCCCTCCGTTACCTGTTGCATCCGTTCGTGTACATTTTCTGTCTTGGAGTTAATCACATAAGAAGCACCTACCCTTTTCGCCAGTTCCAGTTTCTCGTCATCCAGATCGACAGCAATGACCGTTGCCCCTCTCAAAGCAGCACGTACAATGGCACCGATACCAATCATACCGCAGCCAATAACCATCACATATTCATTATCGATCACCTGCGCACGAGATACCGCATGGAATCCGACACTCATCGGCTCAATCAACGCACAATTGCGAGGAGAGATATTACCAGCCGGAATAATCTTCGTCCAAGGCAATACGGCATATTCGCACATCACTCCATTGCGTTGCACTCCTAACGTTTCATTATGCTCACAAGCATTGACACGACCATTACGACAAGAAGCACATTTACCACAATTGGTGTATGGATTCAATGTCACGTTCATCCCTTTTTCGAAGCCAGCCGGAACATTCGGACCAACCTCCTCAATCACCGCTCCTACCTCATGTCCCGGGATTACCGGTAACTTCACCATTGGGTTACGTCCTAAAAAGGTATTCAGGTCGGAGCCACAGAAACCCACATACTTGATTCTTACTAATACTTCACCGGCACCAACGGTCGGTTTTTCCAGTTCAACCACCTTCATTTCGGAGGGATTGACAATTTGAACTGCTTTCATTGGATATGTTTGATAAATAGATTTATTAATCGATTACTTTATAACCTTTCCAGCCGTAATATGCACAGAAGACAAAACAAATCATCGGTACACAATAGGCCATATAATAGATATGCTCATTGGCGTGCATGAAATAAGCCGTCAACTGTGGCAGGCAGGCATTGCCGACAATAGCCATTACCAGAAATGCCGAACCGCTCTTTGTCTGACTCCCCAGTCCTTTTAGCGCCAATGAGAACTGCGTGGGGTACATTATAGACATAAAGAAAGAGATAGCCAACATTGCGTATAGCCCGATCATACCTCCCCATATCATCACTACCCCGCACAAAAGAATATTCATCAAGGCGTAAACCAGTAGCATATCCTGTGGACGGAATTTCACCATCAATCCGGTACCGATCCAACGCCCCAAAAGAAATGCGAGCATATACAATCCGAAGAAGGTAGTCGCTGTATCTTCCGGCAATCCGGCATAAGTGCAACAGTAAACCAGGAACAGACTGTTTATCGCCGTCTGTCCGCCGTTATAGAAGAATTGCGCAATCACTCCCCACCGCAAGTGTGAGTGCTTCAATACACCGAAGTCTATCAGTTTTTCTTTCTGGCTGCCCTCTTTCGTTTTACCCGAAGAAGTCGTTTTATCGGAAGAAGCCGTTTCTCCTTCGTCCCCAATCTTCGGCAATTTTGAAAAGACGAAGACAACAGCTATGGCAATCAACAGTATAGCCAATATCAGATAAGGGAGTTTCATGGCATCCGTTTCCAGTTGGATATAGGCCTGCCAGCCTCCCGGATAATCTACTGGAAGGGTCTCTCGCGTGTAATGAGTTCCGCTAAGGATGAGCTTACTCAAAAACATGGCAGCGATAAAAGCTCCGAGTCCATTGAAAGACTGCGCCAGATTCAATCGGCGGGGAGCTGTTTCGGGTGCTCCTAAAACCGTCACATACGGATTGGCAGCCGTCTCCAGAAAGCACATTCCCGTAGCGATAATAAAGAAGATACAGAGGTAAGCCCAATATTCTTTTAAGATGGCGGCAGGAAAGAATAGCAGACCTCCGATTGCTGCTAATACCAGTCCGAAAATAATTCCCGCCTTATAGCTGTAACGTTTCATAAACATCGCTATGGGGATGGGGAAAATAAAATAAGCCAGCCAGTAGGCAGTCTCGGTAAAAGAGGCTTCAAAGGTATTCAGTTCACATGTCTTCATCAATTGCCGGATCATCGTGGGAAGCAGATTGCTGCTTATCGCCCACAGAAAGAAAAGGCAGAAAACTAACGCTAAAGGTATTGTATATGTATTCTTTTTCATGGTATAAATCTAGTTTTACGATAAGGATGTTTTCTCTATCATTCGGACATGTTCTTGATGTAAGGAAGTACGGGGAGATCCGTGAATCTATAGAAGTTCCGGGCATTTTCTCCCAAAAAGAGTCTTTTGTCCTCTTCCGTCAACTCGGAAGACTTCACCACAAAATCATAAGACATCTTGTAGGTGATTGCTGTAATGGTACGCGGATAGTCCGATCCCCACATCAGTTTCTCCATGCCAACTAAATCCGCCGCTTCCCGAATGGCTTTCACTGCTCCTTTGAAAGGATAAAATTCATCATTGAAAAGCCAGGTGATTCCGCCGGATTCAATCATCACATTGGGATGACGTGCCAGGCGGATTTGTTCTTTCCAGCCCGGACGTGTCACCATTCCGAAGTGCCCGACAGCTATTTTTAGGCGGGGACATTCCTGAATAATCTCTTCCATTTCGGGAACCTGTGTTGCTCCGTCAGCCAAATCGATGGAAAGCATGACATTCTGTTCTTCCATAGAATGAAACATCTGCATCATTTCCTCATTATTCAGCATTACCCGTCCCTCTTTTAACAACAAGCGCTGGGCAGGGATTTTTATAGCCTTAAAACCTTTGGCTATAAGCTCTTTCGCCTGCTCCAAAAATCCAGGTTTGCGAAACTCACACATTCCGCAAACAAAGAAACGGTTGGGATAATGGGAAACGACTTCCGACAAATAATCATTCTGAATACCGTCAATAAACTCTTGGGTAATGACAGCCGCAGCCACTTGCGCATAGTCCATATTCGAAAGAAAAACTTCCGCGCTATTCACTCCGTCTATCATAAAGGGCGGAACCATTTGCCGGATTTCTCCCATAAATTCCGAACGGCCATTTTCCAAAGTCCGGATAGGCAATCCGTCCACAACAGTATCCTGTCGTAACCACAGATGGGCGTGCGCATCAATAATTGTATAGTCCATACGAATGACGCTGTTTTATGAGTTTGCCCAACTTACACGTTTCTGCTCTCCAATAATCTCCTGCACTTCCCGAACGAGTTCCCAGTCAATAGGTTCTTCGATGAAAGCGATATTCTTTTTCACATTCTCCGGATTAGTCGTACTAAATAAAGTCGTTGCGATACGGGGATTGCTGACGGAGAACTGCATAGCCAGCTTCTCAATCGGATAATTCTTAGCTTTGCAATGTTCCATTGCTTTACGGCAAGCCTCTACCAAGGGTTTGGGAGCCGGATGCCAGGCAGGAACACCACGTTCACTCAACAGTCCCATTGAAAGGGGAGAAGCATTAATCACGCCGATTTCTTTGGATTCGAAGTAGTCCAGGAAGTCTGCTAATTTATCATCACACAGACAATAATGGCAGAAGCTAAGCACAGATTCAATCGTACCGCTTGGTGAATGGTCAATTACCCATTTCAGGTTTTCGAGTTGCAAGTCGGTAATTCCAACGTGTCCTACCACTCCTTTTTCACGCAACTCAACCAAAGCAGGCAGAGTCTCATTAACTACCTGATTCAAATCGGCAAACTCCACATCGTGTACATTTATCAGATCGATAAAATCTATATTCAAACGTTCCATGCTCTCATACACACTTTCTGTCGCACGTTTTGCAGAGTAATCCCACAGGTTCACTCCATCTTTTCCATAACGTCCCACTTTGGTAGAAAGGTAATAACGGTCGCGAGGAAGATCTTTAAGCGCCTTTCCTAAAACAGTTTCCGCTTTATAATGTCCGTAATAAGGAGACACATCGATAAAGTTCATTCCTGCCTCAACAGCGGTAAACACAGCCTGAATGCCTTCTTTTTCTTTCAAATCATGGAAAACTCCTCCCAAAGAAGAAGCTCCAAAACTAAGAGATGATACTTTCATCCCTGTCTTTCCGATTTCATGGTATTGCATACTTTTAGGTTTTAAATCATTTTGTATGCGACAAAAATAGGTCAGTAATAGTTTCAGTGCAGCAGAGAGCGGTCGAAAAACCAACGTAACGGTTTACGTAAAAAATATTGCTTCAGATGTTTTTAATTTTCCGGGAATGTGCTTTCTTTGTAAAAAGAATCTAAGTTGCAGACTTTCAAATGGAAAACCGGAAACATACTTCACTCAAAGATCTCGCCCAAGCATTGGGGGTATCGATTCCTACTGTATCCAGGGCACTAAAAGATAGTCCGGAAATCAGCCGTGAACTTTGCGCCAAAGCAAAGGCACTGGCTAAAGAGATGAACTACCGTCCCAATCCTTTTGCCATGAGCCTGCGGAAAAATGCGCCACGTATCATTGGAGTGGTAGTCCCGGATATTGTCACTCATTTCTTTGCATCAATTCTGAATGGGATAGAGAATATGGCTATTGCCAACGGGTATTTCGTGATTATCACGACCTCGCATGAGTCTTACGAGCACGAAAAAAGAAATATTGAGAATCTGGTCAATATGCGCGTGGAAGGTATCATCGCCTGTCTGTCTCAAGAAACAACCGATTTCTCCCACATCTCCGCCTTGAAAGACATTAATATGCCACTTATCCTGTTCGACCGTGTTTGCCTGACCGACCAGTTTTCTTCGGTCGTAGCGGATGGGGTACAATCAGCGCAAATGGCAACACAACATCTGTTGAATAATGGAAGTAAACGGGTAGCCTTTATCGGTGGAGCCAATCATTTGGATATTGTAAAGAGAAGAAAACATGGTTATCTGGAAGCCTTGCGTGAGAATCGTATTCCTATCGAAAAGGAGCTAGTTGTTTGCCGGAAGATTGATTATGAGGAAGGCAAGATTGCCACAGAAACTTTACTGTCACTTCCACAGCCTCCGGATGCTATTCTTGCCATGAATGATACATTGGCTTTCGCAGCAATGGAAGTTATCAAAAACCATGGCCTCCGGATTCCGAATGATGTGGCAATCATCGGGTATACAGACGAGCAGCATGCTAATTATGTGGAACCGAAATTATCAGCAGTATCACATCAGACCTATAAAATGGGAGAAACTGCCTGCCAACTACTTATCGATCGGATAAAAGGAGATAAGACTATCAAGCAGGTGACGATTCCAACACATTTGCAGATTAGGGAGAGTAGTATAAAAAATCAAAAATGTAATCTTCTGTAATATAAGCAAGAAGGAACAAAACATAAGGAGTAGTCAAACGACATCATGACAATGAGGATTATGGATTGATGATGAAAATGAAAAGAATGCAAATCAAGCTATTGTATGGGATAAATGGAACAATCCTATAGGATATGACTTACCTGCAGATAAGAATTTCCATGGTATTACTCCTGGTAGAAATACAATATATGAAATACTTCAGTTTTAGAAATAATTCATAGAATAAAAATCATATCTAAACCAATGCTATATTAATAATAAGCTCCCTTATTCTATCCTTTGCCATAGATGAAATAGGATTAGAATAAGGGAACTTTATTTTAATAAATTCCAAATGATAATAAGTGATTATTTTTCGCACTTTAACATTTGAATATCAAATACTAAAGTTGAATAACCTAAAATAGTAATCGAAGAACCTTTTGGAGTATAATCACTACTACCATAACCATATTTCCATGGAACATACACTTCCAAACGTTCACCAATTTTTCTTCGTTGCAATACCTCTGACAAACCAGTCACAAGCCCATTAATTGTTAAGTTCGCAGTTCTTGAAAAATCAATGCTAGGATTCGCTTCAGTAAAAGAGCCATCAAACGCTTCCCCTATAAAGTTATCTTGTTTATCAACATAACCACCAGTATTACCCCAAATGATATAAGAACCTTTATAATATACAGTAACCTCATCTGTTGCCCGCGGGATAATATTTTGAATCACCCCATCTCCCACAGGAGTTTTCTTTTTAAAATAGATAGGAACTCCAGGATATGCAATCATATGAATAGAATCCAACTGACCACGTGTAGCGGTATTTGCATGAGCATTGGCTATTGAATCTATAAAAGCTTCATTACGTGCCTGCCAGTTATCATATTTGCCCGTCTCTTCCGTTTCACTGCAAGCAGTGAATGCAAGAGCCAGCAATACTAAGGAGAATAAATAGATCTTTTTACTCATTCGTCAAAGTTTTATTGTAAAGTTTTCAATAGAGAAGTGATGCTTACTCTGTCTGCGATGATATTATTCAGTTCAGAGATAGCTACACGCTCTTGTTGCATGGTATCGCGATTACGCAATGTCACGCAGTTATCTTCTAATGTCTGATGATCGACTGTTACACAGTACGGAGTACCAATAGCATCCTGACGGCGATAACGCTTACCGATACTATCCTTTTCGTCATATTGGCAATGGAAGTGGAACTTCAGGCTGTCAATAACCTCACGGGCTTTTTCAGGCAGACCGTCTTTCTTTACCAACGGCATAACCGCCAGTTTCACCGGAGCCAAAGCAGCAGGCAATTTCAGAACCACACGGCTTTCACCATTCTCCAATTGCTCTTCGCAATAAGATGCGCTCATGATACTAAGGAACATACGGTCAACACCGATAGAAGTTTCGATTACGTACGGAGTATAAGACTCATTCAGTTCCGGATCGAAATATTTGATGCTCTTGCCGGAGAACTTCTCATGTTGAGACAAGTCGAAGTTAGTGCGAGAGTGAATACCTTCCACTTCTTTGAATCCGAACGGCATCAGGAATTCGATATCAGTAGCGGCATTTGCGTAATGAGCCAGTTTATCGTGATCGTGATAACGATAGCTTGCATCGCCGAATCCAAGAGCTTTATGCCATTTCAAACGGATTTCTTTCCATTTCTTGAACCAGTCAAGTTCAGTTCCCGGTTTTACAAAGAACTGCATTTCCATCTGTTCGAACTCACGCATACGGAAGATGAACTGACGGGCAACGATTTCGTTACGGAAAGCCTTACCAATCTGTGCGATACCGAAAGGAACTTTCATACGACCCGTCTTCTGTACATTGAGGTAGTTTACAAAAATACCTTGTGCAGTTTCCGGACGAAGATAAATCTTCATGGCTCCTTCGGAAGTAGAACCCATTTCAGTAGAGAACATCAGATTAAACTGACGAACTTCTGTCCAGTTCTTTGTACCGGAGATCGGGCATACGATTTCTTCATCAATAATGATCTGACGCAATTCTTCCAGATTACCGTCGTTCAGAGCCTTAGCAAAGCGAGTGTGAAGTGCGTCACGTTTTGCCTGATGCTCCAATACACGTCCGTTGGTAGAACGGAATTGAGCCTCATCAAAAGATTCGCCGAATCTCTTGGCAGCTTTCGCTACTTCTTTATTGATTT
Source organism: Bacteroides sp. LFL-34 (assembly GCF_027257075.1). Lineage (NCBI taxonomy): Bacteria > Pseudomonadati > Bacteroidota > Bacteroidia > Bacteroidales > Bacteroidaceae > Bacteroides > Bacteroides sp. LFL-34. Next base: position 104,229 of record NZ_JAPQKZ010000013.1, read on the forward strand.
TATCGTCATACTTAGCCAGCTGATCTTCGATCAACACGTCAGCACGATAACGTTTCTTAGAGTCTTTATTGTCAATCAAAGGGTCATTGAATGCGTCTACGTGTCCGGAAGCCTTCCAGATAGTAGGATGCATAAAGATGGCAGAGTCGATACCGACAATGTTCTCGTGCAACAGCACCATGCTGTCCCACCAGTATTTCTTGATGTTATTTTTCAATTCAACGCCCATCTGACCGTAGTCATACACAGCGCCTAGTCCGTCGTAGATATCGCTCGAAGGGAATACGAAACCATACTCTTTGCAATGCGATACAAGCTTCTTAAAAACGTCTTCTTGTGCCATTTTCTTTTCTATATCTATTAATTTGAATTTGCTTTTTTCGTAAAAAGTGCCACAAAGATAGGGATTTATCTCATAAATAAGACAGGGAGGGTATTAATTTATCTTATTTACCCAACAACCACTTCCAAACCGGTATTACCTCAATCGCACATTTTTCCAACTCAATCCGTTCTTCATCGTCATACGTTATTATCAATAACTGCCGACATTCAAATACCTTATTCAATTTTACTAATGCCTGAACTTCCCGTTGGAAAGTCTCATCAGAGAGATTCATGGTATAACAGACCTGTATAGCCACTCCTGTATCAGGCAAATAAAAATCAACCTCTACATTTCTATTATAAAAGAATACAGCATCGTCCGTCCCATAACGCCGCAATAGTGTCACAGCAACCAAATTCTCAAGCAACGAGGTATCAGCATCCAAAAGAAGCAAATTGAGAATGCCATTATCCGCAAAATAATATTTCGGATTAGTTTCACGCTCCACCAATTTATCCGCAATATTTTGTATAGGAATCAGCAAGCAAGCATCTTTGGCATATTCCATGTAGTTAATGACAGTATTCTTCGATATTTTCACTCCGGTTGAAGCAACAATATTAGTTATACGAGTAAACGAAACCGGTTGCTTTATACTTTCGGCCAATTTGCGAAAAAGGATGCGTAAAGCAAAAGTATTTTCGATGGAATGTCTTGCAGCAATATCTCCTAAATATATCTTTTGGTAAACACTTGTCAGATAATCCCGTTTTGCGGCAAGCGATGCCCCTTCCGGAAAACCACCGGAACGAAAATAATCATTGAATATACGCTTTATTTCTGCCCGGCTCTCTGTTGCAAACAAAGAATTCTCTGTAACTTCAACCCCATTAGCATAAAGAAACTCTTTAAAATCATAAGGGTATACATGTACTGTAATGTATCGTCCCCCCAAAGTGGTAGCTACATCCTGACTAAGCATTTTAGCATTGCTTCCTGTCACATAAGCCCTATATTTATTATCAGCCAATCGCCGAACAAACTTGTCCCAACCATCAATATTCTGAATTTCATCCAAGAAAAGCATCGGCCTGTCTGTTGACATCTCGGCATGTACTTCCAGTATGAGATTTAAATCTGCCGTCGTCATTCCAATCAAACGTTCATCTTCAAAGTTCACATATAGCATTTCATTCCAAGTATGCCCATTATGCAAAAGTTCCTGTATCCGTTGATAAAGTAAAAATGATTTTCCTGCTCGCCGGATACCTACAAATACATAATTTCCAAACTCTTCAAACTGAAAGCTACGAGGTATAACTTGATGTTTGACCACCTCATTTCTATTATCTAATAGAACTTCTTTTAGTATTTCTCTTCTAATCATATTTCAAGATATTGTTCTAACCACTGAACAAATATAATCTAATTCTGTTCAATTAACAAGACAATATTGTTTTTTATTCAACTATTCGTCGATTTCCGGCTCTTCTATGTCGTATTCTGTTTGTTCCAGTTCCCGGTCTGCTTTCTTCATATTTTTCGTTAGCATACTTTCGGGCATATAATATTTAAAAGGTATGCGGGTACACTTTGTCTTCTTCAGTTCCCTGCTGAATTTTGAGTTTGCCACAAAATATACGCGTGAAATAGCAACTTTCCCCGGCGTTACCTGTTCGGGCAGCACACATCCCTGACTGGTCAGTGCCGTTTGAAAGGTTCCCAATCCCTCAATGGTCACCGAATGACCGGAGGAAAGCAGGTCTTGAATACTTTCAACCAACTCCGACAGGATTCCTTCTATCTGCCCACGATGAAAGCCTGTTGTCTTTGCCATCCGTACTGCAAGTTCTTTATTTTTCACTCCTCCTCTTCGCTGCATTTTACTAGGTACACCATACCATAACTCTTTCCGTTCTCCGGATGATAAATCCGCTTTCTTTCTCACTACATAAGGGATAGACATAATCTTACGCTCCTTTCTTTTTAAGTTAGTTATCATAATTTGTACGACACCCGGGTGTCATGCATACTGAGACCCGGGTGTCGAACACAACAACACCCGGGTGTCGTACAGCACGAGACCCGGGTGTCATACAAGTTTTTCTTGCTACAAAATTAAGTTTTTATTATAGGAAAACAAAGGAATTCTTCTATATTTGTGCATCCCTACATTATACTAAAGAAAAACATAGAACTATGATTAAGATTCTTCTATTGATAGACTATTCAAGCGAATTTGACAGGAAACTGCTACGGGGACTTGTCCAATACTCCAAAGAAAACGGCCCCTGGCTCTTTTACCGACTACCTTCTTATTATAGCGCAATGCATGGTGAACAAGGCATTTTAAGATGGGCGAAAGAATGGAAAGCCGACGCCATTATCGGTCAGTGGAATAATGATACGATCGATTTGCAGAAGGAGCTGAATATTCCGGTAGTACTACAAAACTACCATCACCGGAGCGTCACTTACTCTAATCTGACAGGCGACTATAAAGGAACGGGAAGAATGGCAGCCCAGTTTTTTGCCAAGAGAATGTTTCGCAATTTTGCTTATTTCGGCGTTAAAGGGGTGGTTTGGTCTGACGAACGTTGCGAAGGGTATCGGCAGGAAGTAAAACGCATCGGAGGCGAATTTTTCAGTTTCGAATCGGATAAGCAGGAAGACGAGATAAGAATGGAAGTCAGCCAATGGTTGCAGCAACTCCCCAAGCCAGTCGCTCTATTTTGTTGTGATGATGCGCACGCCCTATTCATTTCTGAAACTTGCAAAATGACGAATATTCCTATTCCGGAAGAAATTGCTTTATTAGGCGTGGACAATGACGAACTGATGTGTAATATTTCCGACCCTCCCATTTCATCCATAGAGCTCGAAGTAGAAAGAGGCGGATATTCTATCGGCAGACTTATTCATCAACAAATAAAAAAGGAACACGAAGGTACTTTCAATATTGTTATCAATCCTATCCGCATCGAATTACGGCAATCTACGGAGAAACACAATATCAAAGACCCTTATATTCTGGAAGTAGTGAAGTATATAGAGTCTCATTACAGTTCCGATTTGACCATAGAGTCTCTGCTTGCAAACATTCCGCTATCCCGCAGAAACTTCGAAGTGAAATTCAAAAACGCACTGAATACCTCTATATACCAATATATTCTGAATTGCCGGTGTAATCATCTTGCAGATCTACTGCTCACAACCGACCGTCCATTGGCCGATTTAGCAATGGAAGTAGGCTTTACAGACTATAATAACATTGCCCGGATTTTCAAGAAATTCAAAGGATGTTCACCTATTGAATACCGGCAGAAAAAGACTAGACAAAGATAAAATAAACGCTTTCTGAAGACTGTTTTTCGTTTTGACATTAAGATCATTCATGAGAATGACCTACCTTTGTTTTCATACCTTTCGAAATACATTTTAGATATTAATACTATGCAAAGACATACCATAAGAGGAAAAACAAGAACGATTATCTATCCTATTATTATTTATTTGGGAGTCACCTCAATAATGGGGTGCAAAAGATTAGAGATTAACCAGACAAAAAGAAACTGGGAGAAGCTATCCGCCTACTTTACCCCACCACCACTGTATCAGGAGAAATTTGGAACTTACCGCAATCCTCTTTTATTTTACAATGGAGATACAGTCAAAAACGCAGACGATTGGCTAAAACGAAGAAAAGAAATAAAAGACAAATGGTTGAACCTGATCGGTCATTGGCCGGCTATCATCACCAATCAAAAACTGGAGATTATAAAAACCACAGAACGCGAAGATTTCAAACAACATTTAGTGCGTTTTTATTGGACTCCTCTGGAACAGACTTACGGCTATTTACTGGAACCAAATAAGAAAGGGAAACATCCTGCCGTTATCACAGTATTCTACGAACCGGAAACAGCTATCGGATGGGGAGGAAAAGCTAATAGAGATTTCGCCTACCAATTAACCAAAAGAGGATTCGTTACTCTCTCATTAGGAACTAGACAGACCACCAAAGATAAGACTTACTCTCTCTATTACCCGACTATTAACAACTCCACTATGCAACCTCTTTCAGTACTTGCTTATGCGGCAGCCAATGCATGGGAAGTATTAGCCAGAGTCGAAAGTGTCGACTCTACCCGAATTGGTATCATGGGACACTCTTACGGTGCTAAATGGGCTATGTTTGCTTCTTGTTTATATGAAAAGTTTGCCTGCACCGCCTGGAGTGATCCGGGTATCGTCTTTGATGAAACCAAAGATAATTATATCAATTATTGGGAACCTTGGTACTTGGGGTATTATCCCCCACCCTGGAAAAAGATCTGGAGCAACAACGGCAATAACTCTTCAACAAGTGTCTATGCCAGACTATGTAAAGAGGGGCATGATTTACATGAACTCCATTCTTTATTGGCTCCTCGCCCATTTCTCGTATCAGGAGGTTATTCTGATAATGTAGACAGATGGATTCCATTAAATCACTCTGTCGCAGTCAACCGGCTTTTGGGTTATCATCATCGAGTGGCAATGACGAACAGGCCCAAGCATGATCCTACTCCCGAATCAAATGAAACTATATATAAGTTCTTCGAATGGTTCTTAAAAAGAAAAACGCCAAAAGAAGATTAACAATACATTATTCTTCGTTTTTTGAAGATAGTTTTTCGTTTTTGCCACCGCACATGTCTTTGAAACAGAATACTTTTGTATCATTAACTAGTTAACCGGTCTAAAGAGACTATTGTTAGAAATTAAAATTTCAAATCGACGATCTAATATTTAAAAACTTATCATGCAATGAAGAAAATCAGATGGAATCCAAGGTTAGTAACCTCGTTGTTTATTATTCTTTTAATGTGCACTCTCGATTGTCTTGCACAAGAAGTAATAAAGGGGTTTGTGAAAGATGGTAATGATGAACCATTACCTGGCGTATCTGTAGCTGTCAAGGGTGCAACGAATGTCGGTACCATTACAAATGTTGACGGCAAATATAGCATTAATGCCCATAAGAATGACGTATTGGTATTCTCCTATATCGGAATGGTCAGCCAGGAAGTCAAAGTAGGTAATAAGACGAATATCAATATCACTCTTAAAGAAGATGTTTCCTCGCTGGATGAAATCGTAGTGGTAGGCTATGGAACTCAAAAGCGCGGTAGTCTGACCGCCGCCATATCTACTGTCTCCGATAAAGAAATCCTTAAAGCCCCAACCATGGGAATCAGTAATATCATCGGTGCACGTGTTGCCGGTATTTCCGCCGTACAAGCCAGTGGACAACCCGGTGCGGATAATGCCTCCTTATCCATACGCGGGCAAAGTGGTATTATCTATGTTATTGACGGCATCAGAAGAAGCGCAAGTGACTTCAACGGACTCGATCCGAATGAAATAGAATCTGTGTCTGTATTAAAGGATGCATCAGCCGTAGCCGTTTATGGTCTGGACGCAAATGGAGCATTCATTGTCACAACCAAAAAGGGACAAACAGATAAAGTCACCATTAGCTATACAGGTACTGTGGGCATCAGCCAGAATGCAGAAGAACAAGAATGGCTCGACGGACCGGGATATGCTTATTGGTACAATAAAGCCCGTCTTCTACAAGGTGATACGGAAGTGTTTACTGTCGACATGGTGCGCAAAATGCGCGAGGGTGTCGACGGATGGGGAAATACCAATTGGTACGATAAAGTATATGGAACCGGTGTTCGCCAACATCATAATATTTCAGCATCAGGAGGAAGTGAAAAGATTCGTTTCTTCACATCTATCGGTTATCTGGAGGAAAAAGGAAATATAGATAAGTTCAAATACCGTCGAATGAATCTTCGTTCTAATATCGACGCACAGCTGGCTAAAGGACTTAGTCTGTCATTAGGTGTTTCGGGGCGTATAGAAAAACGGGATGCTCCCAAATTTTCTGCCGATCCGGACGATTGGATGAATATTCCCCAACAGGTATGCTACGCTTTGCCATATGTACAGGATACTTATGAATATAATGGGAAAATATACGATGTTTCAACCCCGACTTCCGGTTCTCCGGTAGCTCCTATCGCATCCATATACGATTCAGGATATAACAGGTCCAACCAATCATATATGCAGTCTAATTTCAGTCTGAAATACGACACACCTTGGCTTAAAGGATTAAGTTTAAAATTTCAGGGAGCGTACGACTTAGTTCATGGGATGACTAAACAGTTGACCAAGCCGAATGAAGTCATGATTATGGATTTACCTAATGCAGCCACTACCACACTCACCTACCATAAGGACTACAGTGTGTTGAAAGATACACCTATATTATCCGAATCGGCATCACGCGCCCAAGAGTTCACTACGCAAACCAGTATCACGTATGATAACAAATTTGGAGATCACTCGATCGGAGTATTATTGCTGGCCGAAACACGGGAACGTAATAGCAACAATCTCGGTGTAACGGGAACCGGATTAGATTTCATTCAGTTGGATGAGTTGAACCAAATCACAGGATTCACCAAAGAGGGGAAAGAGCAACCTGCTATACCTTCGGGGAGCAGCAGCCAGACACGTGTAGCCGGTTTTGTAGGTCGTTTGAACTACAATTACGCTGACAAATATTATTTGGAGGCTTCACTACGCCACGATGGTAGTTATCTGTTTGGTGGTATGAACAAACGCTGGGTCACCCTGCCCGGTCTCTCTCTTGCCTGGAGAATCAATAATGAAAAATGGTTTCATGCTACTTGGGTAGACAATCTGAAATTAAGAGCAGGTATTGGAAAAACTGCAACCAGCGGTATCCAGCCTTTCCAATGGAGAAATACGATGAGCACATCCCCCAATTCTGTAGTAATAGGCGGAGCCAGTCAAACAGCTATCTATCCGTCCGTATTGGGAAATCCCAATTTGACATGGGCGCAATGCCTCAACTATAATATCGGAGTAGATGTAACTTTATGGAATGGATTATTAGGAATGGAACTGGATGCTTTTTATAAATATGAATATGACAAATTATCTTCCGTAACCGGTTCGCACACTCCTTCCATGGGAGGCTATTATTTTTCAACTGCAAACGTAAACAAAGCAGATTATAAGGGTTTTGATGTCACTTTTACACATCAGAACAGAATTGGAAGTTTCAGTTATGGAGCCAAATTAATCTGGTCATACGCATACGGAAGATGGCTCAAATATGCAGGTGACTCTGAAAATACACCGGAATACAGACGACTGACCGGAAAGCAAATCGGTTCGAAAATGGGATTCATTGCCCAAGGATTGTTCCAGAGTGAGGAAGAGATAGCCAACTCCGCTACCATGCCCGACCGACCGGCTTATCCCGGATATATCAAGTATATGGATAGAAATGGAGACGGTATTATAACCGTCAATCAAGATCAGGGGTATGTAGGTAAAAGTTCAAGACCGACCCACACAGGTTCTTTTAATTTATTTGGTAACTGGAAAGGATTCGATTTTGATATTTTGGCATCATGGGGGCTTGGCAGCGATGTTGCATTAACCGGAGTATATACGGCAACCGGTTCATCCGGAATCCAAAGCGCTACGGCCTTCACGCGTCCATTCTATCAGAATGGCAATGCACCAGTCTATCTGGTGGCAAACTCCTGGACACCCGAAAATACAAATGCAGAGTTCCCTTGTCTGGAAATCAATCCGAGAAGTTTGAATAACGGGCTGGCCTCCACATTCTGGTATCGTAACGGAAACTATTTGAGAATAAAAACAGCGCAAATAGGATACAATTTCCCTAAAAAATGGTTGAGTCCATTGGGAGTGGAAGCTCTTCGCCTCTATGTTGAGGGATACAATCTTCTGACTTTCAGCGCTGTGTCCAAGTACAACATCGACCCGGAATCTCCAGCTGTAAACAATGGATATTATCCGCAACAAAGGACTTATACACTTGGAGCTAAAATCACATTCTAAAATATACGCTATATGAAAAAGTTATCTATTAATATATCACTCTTCTTTGTGTTGCTGACTTTAAGTTCGTGCAACGACTGGCTGGATGAAGTAAAACAAACGACTACCGTTAGTGATGAAATCATCTGGCAAGATGAAACCCAGGTTGACAAATATGTGAATAGTTTCTATCCCCTCCTGCATGATTACGGTCAATTCGGGGAGGCCCAATTCTACGGAAGTTTTACAGAAAGTCTGACTGACGCATTTAAGTATGGTTCATATACGCTAGGACACAGAGCCGGCCATCCTAATCTTTATGTACTTACACCGGATGCTATCTCTCCGGATAACTGTCTATACAGTATCTGGCTACGTTCAACAGCATACAAACAGATCCGAGAAACAAACCAATTTCTATCTCTACAAAGAAAATATTCCGAATTTTCAGCAGACAGAAATAAGCTTTGGGAAGCTCAAGTACGCTTTTTCCGCGCATTTGTATATTTCCAGTTAGCCAAAAGACATGGAGGTGTCATCTTGTATGACGATCTGCCGGTATCAACTAATAAAGCCCGCAGCAGTGCTGAAGAAACCTGGCAATTCATAGCCGACGATCTTGATTTTGCAGCCAATAATTTACCCAAGGAATGGGATGCGGCAAATAAAGGGCGTATCACCAAAGGAGCAGCCTATGCTCTGAAATCGAGAGCAATGTTATATGCCAAACGTTGGCAGGATGCCTATGATGCTGCTAATAATGTAATTGCACTCAAACTATATGGTCTGACGGACAAATATGAAGATGCATGGAAAGGGAATAATAAAGAAGCGATTCTGGAGTTTGATTATGATGCTGCCAACGGGCCTAATCATCTTTTCGACCGGTATTATGTACCACAATGTGATGGTTATGACAATGGTTCAACAGGAACTCCTACCCAGGAAATGGTAGAATGTTATGAAAGCAAAAATGGAGAAAAGATAGACTGGACACCCTGGCATGGCATTACTGATGAGACTCCTCCATACGACCAACTGGAACCTCGCTTCGCCGCAACTGTAATCTATAGAGGATGTACCTGGAAAGGGAAAAAGATGGATTGCAGTCTTGACGGAAAGAATGGTGTGTTTATGCCTTACCGGGAACAGGGTACTTCATACGGCAAAACCACAACCGGTTATTTTTTAAGGAAATTGTTAGACGAAACGCTGACAGACGTCAAAAATGGGAAAAGCGCCCAACCGTGGGTTGAAATTCGCTATGCCGAAGTTTTATTGAACAAAGCGGAAGCAGCTTATCGACTCAATAAGATCGGGGAAGCCCAAAGTGCAATGAATGAGGTACGCGCCAGAGTAAAAGTGAATTTACCGGGTAAATCCTCTACAGGCGAGGCTTGGTTCAAAGATTACAGAAATGAAAGAAAGGTTGAACTAGCCTATGAAGGGCATTTATTCTGGGATATGCGTCGTTGGGAATTAGCCCATATTGAATACAACAACTATCGCACACATGGCTTTAAAATCATTGGTGCTACCAATACCTACGAATATGTTGATTGCGACGGACAGGACCGCAAGTTTATAAAGAAATTATATGTCCTTCCTGTACCGTCTGAAGAATTGAAGAATAACTCATTGATTGAGCAATATGATGAATGGAAATAACAATAAAACTCTTAGAACAATGAAAAACAAAATTATATCAATCATCCAGGCATTAGTTCTTCTATGGGGAGTAACTAGTTGTCACAGTCCTGAAGAGTTGGGTTCTGACATTCAACGCGAAGGTATCAACAGCATCACTGCATCGTTTCCGAACGATGACAGCAGCGAAAATAGTTTCAAAGGTGAGATAGATTATACCAATCATTCAATCACATTTGTTTTCCCATACAATTATCCCAAATTGTCGGATAATGTATTGCCGACCTCTGCACTAAAACGGGTAAGATTGAGTGCCAGTTTAGCGAATAATGTCAGTGTAACTCCACCATTACTTTATATGGATCTTACCCAAGACAACTATATCACAGTGAAAGATCAGACCTCCGGGACTAGTACCGAATTCAAAGTAATAGGTGAAATCCGTAAGAGCAACGAATGTAGTATCACCAAATTCGATATTCCTGCCATAGGGCTATTGGGAGTCATTAATGAAAACGAAAAAACAATTTCATTAGTAACCATAGATAATGTAGGGGAGCAGATAGCTAACATTGATATCTCACATGGAGCAACATGCAGTCCCAACCCCGAAACAGAAGCACTAGACTATGAACAAGAACAGACCATTGTTGTCACAGCACAGAATGGTATAGATAAAGCAACATATACGGTAAAAAAAGATATTCCGCAAAAAACTGTTGCAGGTATTCGCCAAGGAAGCGGTAAGCTATTATGGTCTAAAAGACTATCTGAAATAAGCGGTATTCTGCTACCGGGTAAAGTAACCGGACTTGCAGTAGTCGACAAATATGTTGTCATCAACGAACGTGCCAATGATCGTGCCATTTACTTAAATAGCCAGACCGGAGAAATAGCAGGTTCTATGGATATCAGCCAATTTGCCGGTGACAATTCAAACTTCCATGCAACAGCAGATCGGGGAAATAATATTTTATTCTGCAGCTATACTCCATCAGGAGGTACTTTCACCGTATGGAAAGCTAATGGAGTGAATGAGAAACCACAGAAATATATTGAATATAAAACTGGCACTAATATAAGATTTGGTTGGAAGATCTCTATCCAGGGAGATTTGGATGCCAATGCCCTTATCACAACTCCAGTATTCCAAAAGGATAGTAAAGTGCAATTCGCCCGTTGGCGTGTCATAAATGGTACTTTACAATCACAAAGTCCGGAATTTGTCATTATGAGTTCCTCTCTACTGACTTCAAACTGGATTAAATGGGCGGATGTGATTTATGCTGATGACACCGATACTCAAAGTGACTATTTCTTGGCCAGCCATGTCACAGATACTTCTGCCAAACGCTATTTCTACTGGTTTAAAGGAACAGACAATAGCATAAAAGCGGCAAATACGGGTGCTCCGGGTAACACAATTATCAATGCCGTAGACTATGCCGTGTTCAACAAAGTACCTTATATCATTTACAATCATGTAAATAGTTTCAACTATGCCGTAACTGGTTCTGATGCTGTCCGTATGTATGATCTTAGTAGCGGCTCGTTCGACAACCAAATAATAGTATGTCCGGACAAGATATATGGAGGTCTCGAGAATTCCGGTCAAAACACCGAAGGAACCGGAGATGTCGTATTTAAAGTTGCCAAAAATGGTTATTATCTATACGTTTATCTCGTATTCTCTAATGGAGGCATCGCCTGCTACCAATATGACTGTATTGATATGTAATACAAACAACCAGTAATCAACCTTATAATATACCACTAAATATGAAATTAAAAAATTTATGGTTAATAGCAGTTGCAATACTCATATACGCTTGCAATGCAGAAGAAACGAGATCATGGGAAGTTACTTTTGATCCAAATAAGCCCAAAGATCCAAATGAACAAAGCATTATTAATGTGGCGGCAGGCAAATTCTATAAAATGAATGTTGTAGCCAACAGTGCCTATGCTGATAAAGCCCCTCTTGATCCCTGGACATCCGGCACCAAACTGACGGATGAGGAGACCGGTACCCTCTCGACTAAAAACAGAGGAGTCGGTTGGGATGCACAAACTGTAGAAGTAATAATTGATTTGGGATCATTACGCAATATCACAGAAGTATCAGTACATGCTATTTCCGATCCGACATCACAAATTGTATTCCCTACTCAAATAGAAGTATCAACCAGCAAGGACAAAAGCCAATGGGAAAAAGCAGCCTCACCAATTACCTATTCCGACAGCAACGGAAAGTCGGACGCTTGGGGAAAAACAGACTTTAGTAATGTAGCATGCAGATATGTGAAAGCGACTCTCAAATCTTCAGCTTCCACCAGTACGATGATGCTCATCGACGAAATCAAGGTAATGGGAGAATTTCATAATGACATGAAGTACGTCCCCGAAAAAGGGTGTTATCATGGAGCATTCCCACCATTATACGGATTCGATCCGGAAGACCGCGAAGGAAGTACTGACCAGTGTGCCGTTGCCTTATTTGAAAAATTGGTGGGAAAGCAACTATCTATGATCTTATGGTATCAGAATATGGAACCGGGACGAAATTTCAGCGAAATGCAAACAGTACGTGAGAAATACTGGGGAAAAAACTATCAGGGCAAATACCGATTCTTCCTTTACGGATGGCTGCCCGTCATTCCCACCCAACAAATGGCAAATGGCGAACTCGACGATTTTCACAAATCATACTTCGCCGAAGTGGCTGCCCAAAAAGTACGTGACATGGGACCTATCTGGTTCAGACCAGCCAATGAAATGAATGGAAGCTGGACTCCGTATTACGGAGATCCCACAAACTATGTCAAGGCTTGGAGACGTATGTATAACATTGCAGAACAGTTGGGTGTCACTGCCTACAATGTCTTCGTATGGTCACCCAACAGTGTAAGCATGCCGGGTACGGAAGCAAACGCAATGAAAAACTATTATCCAGGAGATATGTATGTAGATTGGCTGGGAGTAAGCTGTTATCCACCATCGCTTAGTGCTACTTATCCGGAAGATAGAAGATATCCGCTCACGCTGATGCAAGGCATCAAGCAGGTATCGGCAGACAAGCCTATCATGATTAGTGAAGGAGGATACTCCAGTACATGCGACCACCAGAGATGGGTAAGAGAATGGTTTAAGCTGAAGGATGAAGAGCCACGTGTCAAGGCCGTCGTATGGGAGAATCACGAAAATGCAGAGAATGGTGACCGCCGTCTGCAAAGTGACCCTCTGGCACTTGAACTGTACAAGGAACTCGTCCAGGATCCTTACTGGCTTGATCTGATCCCGGATGCTGTGTACAGTGAAATTGAAACAAGAAAAAATAACTCAAAATAATCAAAGACAACAAGTATTCTAGTATGAAAAGACTGACTCCATATAGCTGGCTGATTCTGATTATATTCTCCTCCTGCCTGACTGGTAATAAAGTAGCAAGTACTGATAAACAGATAGAAAGTTTATTATCGCAAATGACTTTGGAAGAGAAAATTGGAATGTTGCACAGTAACACGATGTTTTCAAGTACCGGTGTTCCGAGGCTTGGCATCCCCGACCTGCACTACTCCGACGGACCTCACGGAGTAAGATTTGAGGGAGTAGCCAATGGGTGGGAATCCGCCCGATGGGATAACGACGCATGTAGCTATCTACCTGCATTAAGCGCCTTAGCATCTACTTGGAACCGTGATCTGGCACAGCTATATGGAGAAGTTCTTGGAGCTGAATGTAAAGCACGCGGTAAGCATGTAAGTCTGGCTCCGGGAGTCAACATTCACCGTTCCTTACTCAATGGACGTAATTGGGAATATTTCAGCGAGGATCCTTTCTTCTCCGGTGAACTGGCTGTTCCATATATACAAGGAGTACAGTCACAGGGAGTAGCCTCTTGTGTGAAGCATTTTGCTCTGAATAGCCAGGCATACAACCAGTACAAAGTGAGTGTAGAAGTAGACGAACGCACCTTACACGAAATTTATCTTCCGGCTTTTGAAGCTGCCATACAACGAGGTGGAGCCATGGCAGCCATGGCGGCATATAACAAGGTTCGAGGGTTGTGGTGTACGGAAAGTCCTTATCTTCTTGATACTTTACTTCGTGATGAACTAGGATTTGACGGATTAGTCGTATCAGACTGGAATGCAGTCCATAACACAGAGCGAACAGCTCTGTGTGGTATGGATGTCGAAATGGGAACAAGCATCAAAGAAAATGGGAAATATGCTTTCAATAAATATTATTTAGCCGATCCTTTATTGAAGAAAGTACGTAATGGAGAGATTCCGGAAGAAGCTGTCAACAAAAAAGTACGTAATATTCTGAAATTGATGATTCGACTTGATTTAATAGGACAAGCTCCTTATGACACCACAGGCATGGCAGCCAAACTTGCAATACCTGCCCATACTAAGGCTGCCAGAGAAATAGCGGAGGAATCATTGGTATTATTGAAGAATTCCAAAGATATGCTACCACTAGACCCGGCACAATACAAGAATGTCGCAGTGATTGGCGCAAATGCAACCGAAGTATTTGCAGCAGGAGGTGGCAGTACAAAACTCAAAGCCAAATATGAAGTCACTCCTTTGGAAGGGCTACAAAATCTTTTAGATGGAAAAGCCCGGATCGAATATGCCCCCGGTTATCAATTGAGTAAAAAGGCGTATAAGGTTGGTCATTGGTTCACGAACGAATTTGATAAATTCGATGAAGAGTTATATAAGAAAGCAATCAATACAGCTGCTCAAGCAGAATTGGTAATCTATATAGGTGGAACCTCCCACGAACATGGTTCTGACTGTGAAGGGTATGATAAGCCGAATTTAAAGCTTCCCTACCAACAGGACAGATTATTAAAAGGTATCCTGGAGGTTAATCCCAACACTGTAGTGGTACTAATCTCCGGTGGCCCCGTCGAGATAGGAGAATGGTATAATGATGCTACGGCATTACTGCACGGCAGTTTTCTAGGGATGGAAGGAGGAAATGCACTAGCACGTACATTGTTTGGAGAAGTCAATCCTTCGGGAAAACTGACTACTACCTGGTGTAAGCGTCTGGAAGATATGCCTGATCACGTATTTGGAGAATATCCGGGTATAAACGACACCGTCCGTTTCAAGGAAGGGCTTATGGTCGGCTACCGCTACTTCGATACTTACCGTGTAGTCCCCCAATTTGAATTCGGTTATGGATTATCTTATACCACTTTTACTTATTCAGACATAAAGATGAAATCTGTATGGAAAGAATCGGACACAGAGTTTGCCGTATCATTCACCATTACTAACACGGGAAAACGATATGGCCAGGAAATTGCACAGTTATATTTGCATCAAAACAAATGTTCTGTAGAACGCCCGTTTAAAGAGTTAAAAGGGTTCACTAAGGTTGGCTTAAAACCGGATGAATCCAAACAAGTCACTATCAAGTTACCACGCCGCGCCTTACAATACTACGATACCGAAAGTAAACGCTGGAAAGACGAACCGGGTATGTTTACAGTATTAATAGGCGCATCGTCACGGGACATCAAATTACAGAAAGATTTCGAACTGAAAAAATAAAAACACATGGGAAACAATAACCTTATAAGCAGCAAAAAGACATACTACATATCAATTGCAATTCTGGCAGGGATGTTCTTTATCTTCGGATTTGTGTCGTGGGTCAATGCCATACTGATTCCATACTTCCGCATATCCTGTGAACTGACACATTTCGAATCCTATTTTGTCGCCTTTGCATTTTACATCGCCTACTTTGTAATGGCTATCCCCTCGGGAGTACTTCTCAAGAAAGTGGGATTCAAGCGAGGTATTATGTATGGTTTTATGCTTACCGCCTTAGGAGCTTTCTTATTTGTTCCGGCAGCATTAGCCCGTCAGTTCGAGATATTTCTGGCCGGTCTGTTTTCCATCGGCACCGGATTAGCCATATTGCAAACTGCCGCTAATCCTTATGTCACTATTATCGGTCCTATTGATAGTGCCGCCAGACGAATCAGTATTATGGGAATATGCAATAAATTCGCAGGTATCGTCTCACCGCTCATATTTGCTGCATTGATATTAAATGTTACCGACAAGGAGCTTTTTGCCACTATAGAATCGGGGACTTTAGACATAGTCACAAAGAACGCTATGCTTGACGAATTAATACAACGCGTCATTGTGCCTTATGCTGTTCTAGGCGTTATTTTACTGCTTACCGGTATCGGTATCCGTTACTCCATTCTGCCTGAAATCAATACAGACGAAGAAAACAGCACGGAAGATACAGGTAGCCACCATCACACCAGAAAAAGTATTTTCGACTTTCCTTACCTTATCTTAGGAGCAGTGGCTATATTTCTTCATGTAGGAACACAGGTTATCGCAATTGATACAATCATCAATTATGCCAATTCGATGGGTATGGACCTGCTTGAAGCTAAAACTTTTCCCTCATATACATTGGCCTGTACTATGATTGGTTACCTCCTAGGAATCCTGTTAATACCCAAATATGTTTCACAAAAAAATGCACTTATAGGTTGTACCATCATCGGATTACTCCTTTCATTCGGAGTTGTATTTGCAGATTTTGAAGTAACTCTGTTCGGTCATCATGCCAATGCCTCCATTTTCTTTCTGAATGCATTGGGTTTCCCAAATGCTTTAATCTACGCAGGTATCTGGCCACTTTCCATTCATGGACTGGGGAAATTCACCAAAACCGGTTCCTCTCTTCTTATCATGGGATTATGTGGCAATGCCATTCTGCCTCTGATATATGGTCATCTGGCAGATATGTATAGTCTGCGTTTCGGTTATTGGGTATTGATTCCCTGTTTTTTATATTTGGTTTTCTTTGCAGTTAAAGGTCATAAAATAGACTCCTGGAAATAAATTAAAAACGAAATAATATGGAAAGACTCATCATAACAAATGGAAAACTCATTCTACCAACAGGCATAAAAATGGGGCAAACATTGATATGCGAAAATGGAAAAATTGAGCAGATTATTCCCAATGGAAGCTATCAGCCGCTCGTCGGTGACAAGGTAATAGACGCCCGTCAGAATTATGTTTCACCAGGATTCATCGACATGCATATCCATGGAGGAGGAGGACATGACTTCATGGATGGTACTATCGAAGCTTTTCTCGGAGTGGCCGAGACACATGCCAAGTATGGTACTACCGCAATGGTTCCCACCACACTTACTAGCACTAACGAGGAGTTAATGACGACGTTTACCGTATATCGGAAAGCCAAAGAAATGAATATCAATGGTTCGCAGTTTATCGGTTTACATTTGGAAGGACCTTACTTTTCACCGAAACAATGTGGTGCGCAAGACCCGAACTTCCTGAAAAAGCCGCAAGCAGAAGAATATAATGCCATTCTGGAAGCCTCAAAAGATATTATCCGTTGGAGCGTAGCTCCAGAGTTGGAGGGTGCTCTAGCACTAGGGCAAACTCTGCAACAACATCATATTCTGCCCTCCATCGCTCATACCGACGCGATTTATGAAGAAGTTGAGAAAGCCTTTACAGCAGGTTATACACATGTGACCCACCTTTATTCGGCCATGTCATCAGTGACCCGCAAAAATGCTTTCCGCTATGCCGGAGTAGTAGAAGCCGCCTACTTGATTGAAGATATGACAGTGGAGATTATTGCCGATGGCATACATCTTCCGAAACCCCTGCTCCAATTCGTATACAAGTTCAAAGGAGTTGATAAAACAGCCCTCTGCACTGATGCCATGAGAGGAGCGGGTATGCCGGACGGTGAATCGATATTAGGTAGCCTCAACAACGGTCAGAAAGTCATTATCGAAGACGGAGTGGCCAAAATGCCGGATCGGAAAGCTTTTGCCGGTAGTGTTGCAACAACCGACCGACTGGTTCGAACCATGATATATTTAGCCGGTGTTCCTCTCATTGACGCCGTCCGTATGATGACCCTGACGCCCGCCCGTATTCTTCATATTGACAAAGAAAAAGGTTCTTTAGAAATCGGTAAGGATGCCGACATAGTCATTTTTGATAATCAAATAAATATAAATAATACAATATTAAAAGGCCATGTTATCTATACTAAATGAAACTAAGACCAAAGTTTTTCAGCAGGAACAATTAACAGTTCGAATTTTCCCGTCCATTCAAGAGATGGGCAGTGTAGCCGCAAAAGAAGTCGGCGACCAAATTTGTCGCTTATTGGAAAGCAAACCGGAAATAAATATGATTTTCGCCGCTGCCCCCTCACAAAATGAGTTTTTGAGTCATCTGATTCATGACAAACGCATCGACTGGACCAGAATAAACGCTTTTCATATGGATGAATACATCGGTATACATCCGGAAGCCCCACAAAGTTTTGGACATTTCCTTAGAATTCGTATCTTTGACAAAGTTCCTTTCAAGAAAGTCAACTATCTGAATGGTCTGGCGGAAAACCTTGAAGAGGAATGTCAGCGATATGCAGACTTGCTGACTAAGCATCCGGTTGACATCGTTTGTTTGGGAATTGGAGAAAATGGGCATATTGCTTTCAATGATCCGGATGTAGCAGACTTTAATGATCCCAAACTTGTGAAAGTAGTTGAACTGGACCCAATATGTCGCCAACAGCAAGTCAATGAAAAATGCTTCAAGACACTAGACTTAGTACCCAAAGAAGCTTTAACACTCACGATACCGGCTTTGCTAAAAGCTGAATGGATGTTTTGTATCGTCCCGTTCAAAAATAAAGCTCAAGCAGTCTATCAGACTGTTTATGGTGAAGTTTCAGAAAAATGTCCGGCCAGCATATTGCGAAGAAAAGAAAATTCTTCGTTATATTTGGACCCGGAAAGTGCAGAAAGAATTAATTTATAAAGGATTATGAAAAACAGAATCTCACTTCTTATACTACTGGCTATCAGCTTCAGTATACACGCACAAAAAGTTATGCGGATCGGAATTATTGGTCTGGACACATCCCATTCCACCGCTTTCACCGAATTGATTAATAGTGGTTCGGATGAGACCTTTTCCAAAGGTTTTAGGGTAGTAGCAGCGTATCCGTACGGTTCAAAGACTATTCAATCCAGTTACGAACGAATCCCCGGATACATTGAAAAGGTCAAAGCAAATGGCGTGGAAATCACCTCATCAATAGCAGATTTACTGGAAAAAGTAGACTGTGTCCTTTTGGAAACCAATGACGGCAGACTACATTTGGAACAAGCCGTCGAGGTATTCAAATCAGGTAAGATATGCTATATTGACAAACCTGTCGGAGCTACTTTAGGAGATGCAATCGCTATTTATGAAATGGCAGAAAAATACAATGCACCTGTTTTTTCCTCTTCTGCTCTTAGATTTACTCCTCAAAACCAGAAATTAAGAAATGGAGAATTTGGCAAAATCCTTGGAGCCGATTGTTATTCTCCTCACAAAGTGGAGCCAACGCATCCGGATTTCGGTTTCTATGGCATTCATGGAGTAGAAACATTATACACAATTATGGGAACAGGATGCGAATCAGTCAACCGGATGTCTTCAGATAGAGGGGATGTAGTAGTAGGACGATGGAAAGATGGTAGAATCGGAACTTTCAGAGCGATTATAAAAGGACCGCAAATTTATGGTGGAACTGCCTATACTTCAAAAGGAGCAGTAGCCGCAGGAGGTTACCAAGGTTATAAAGCGCTTCTTGAACAGATTCTTAAATACTTTCAAACAGGAATCTCTCCTATCTCCAGAGAAGAAACAATTGAAATATTCACTTTCATGAAAGCATCCAATATGAGTAAAGAAGAGAATGGAAGAATTGTCACATTGGAAGAAGCTTACCAAAAAGGATGGAAAGACGCCCGGAAATTAATCAAAACCTATAATAAATAAGAAAATGAAATTTATATATAAAGGAATCGGGCTTATATCAATCTTATTTATAGTTTCTTCATGTTCTTTCTCCAAGAAACAGATTATGAATAAGGCGGAAGCCAATGATTCATGTAAAATAGAAGTAGTGGTTCTCGATCCCGGACATTTCCATGCCAGCCTACTTCAAAAAGAGACATTGACAGATGTCAGTGACACCATCCGGATATATGCCCCCGAAGGAATAGCCGTCAACCAATATCTGGAAAGCATTGATTCTTATAATCAGCGGGCGGAATCTCCTACGACATGGAAAAAACAAGTATATACCGGAGATGATTATCTCCAGAAAATGCTTGCCGATCATAAAGGTAATATAGCAGTATTGGCCGGAAACAATCAGAAAAAGACGCGCTATATCATGGAGTCTATCAAAGCCGGATATCATGTCCTTGCCGATAAGCCACTGGCTATCAATCCACAGGATTTCAAGTTATTGACAGAAGCCTATCAACTCGCCAAAGAAAAGAATCTTCTTTTATACGATCTGATGACGGAACGTTATGATATCCTCAATATCATAGAAAAAGAGCTTTTGCATCAGACGGAATTATTCGGAGATTTACAAAAAGGTTCACCGGACAATCCATCTGTCATAATGGAAAGCGTGCATCATTTTTTCAAGACAGTTTCTGGCAAGCCATTAATTCGCCCGGCATGGTATTATGATGTAGAGCAACAAGGAGAAGGGATTGCAGATGTTACAACACATCTGATCGATCTTATCAACTGGCAATGTTTTCCTGATAAAACGATTCATTATCAATCGGATGTCACCGTGAATGCCGCCAAACACTGGGCAACTCCAATTACATTAGCAGAGTTCAGTCAATCGACACAAGTCGATTCTTTTCCCGCTTATCTTAATCGATACATAAAAAACGATGTATTGGAAGTGATGGCAAACGGAAGTCTCAACTATACCGTTAAAGGGATTTGTATAGGAATAAAAGTCACATGGCATTATACTCCACCCACTAACGGAGGAGATACATTTACTTCCATAAAGAAAGGAAGTAAAGCCACTTTAAAAATCGTTCAGGATGAAAAAAATGGATTTGTAAAAGAGCTATATATACAGAAAGAACCGGACATTGACAATAGGACATTTGAAGCTCAATTGCAAAAAACAGTGGAACAGCTTCAAATAACTTATCCGTTCTTATCTGTCAAAAACAAAAAGAATGGAACTTATCTGATTGACATACCACAGGAAAAACGATTAGGACACGAAGAACATTTCAGCAAAGTGGCAAAGGCTTTCCTGCATTATGTACACAATCAGGATATGCCGGAATGGGAAAATGAAAATACACTAGCTAAATATTACATTACTACTACTGCTGTAGAAATGGCAAAGAAAGGAAACAAATAAACAAAACAATAGGTGTTAGAAACAAGATGCAAATATTATGAAAATGAAGCCATGTTTCATGGCTTCATTCCTCATATCATGGGGACCCGATTCGATATCCTGCTCATTCATTCCGATATCGACCGATTGAATACACTTTGGGCAGATATCGCCTATGAGCTGGAGCGATTGGATAAAATATTAAATCGTTTTGATCCTCATAGTGAAGTTTCCAAGATTAATAATCATGCTTCTCAAAGCAAGATTCAAATCAATAAAGAGATGAAATCAATCTTACAGCTTTGCTCATACTATTATGAGACCACTTCACACTTATTCGACATTACATTAAAAGATTTCTCCCAAATACAACTTCATGAACATTCATATATCTCCTTTACATCTCCTGATATTTCACTTGATTTTGGAGGTTTTGCCAAAGGATATGCTTTGAAGAAAATAAGAAAATTCATTGAACAGGAGAATATTAGTGATGCATTTGCTAATTTTGGAAACAGTTCGATCCTGGGTATAGGACATCATCCTTATGGAGATTGTTGGAAAGTCAGTTTTCTGAACCCGTACAATCAGTCTCTTCTAAAAGAATTCGATCTGCAGGATACAACATTATCCACTTCCGGTAATACGTTACAATATACCGGACACATTATGAATCCGCTTACAGGCATATTTAATGAACAACGAAAAGCAAGTTCTATCCTGTCCCCCGACCCGTTGGAAGCCGAAGTTCTTAGTACGGTCTGGATGATTGCCAATGAACAGGAACAAAAAAAGATTTCAGAAAAGTTCAATAATATACAAGCAACCCTATACAATTTATGATATGAAAGAACATAAAGAAAAAGGAGTAGACTTAGGACTCAGACAATTCATCAAAAGCCTAGGATACGTTGCCGGAGGAACCGCATTATTGGCGACCACTCCTTGGCTGACTTCCTGTACTCCGGAGAAACTACAAGAGATCAAGCATGAGAAAGCACGAATAGCTTTGATTGGTACCGGGTCCAGAGGACAATACCACATCCATAACCTCAAAGAAATACCTCATGCACAAATTGTTGCCGTATGTGATAATTATGCCCCCAATCTTCAACAAGCATTGGAACTTTGTCCGGATGCAAAGCCATATACGGATTACCGCAAACTACTGGAATTGAAAGACATCGATGGAGTCATCATATCCACACCACTAAACTGGCATGCACCTATTGTATTGGACGCATTAGCTGCCGGCAAACATGTCTTTTGCGAGAAAGCAATGGCACGTACCCTTGACGAGTGCAAAGCTATCTATGACACTTACAACCAGTCAGACAAGGTTCTCTATTTTTGTATGCAGCGAATGTATGACGAGAAGTACATCAAGGGAATGCAGATGATCCATTCCGGTCTCATCGGAGATGTGGTAGGTCTTCGCTGTCACTGGTTCCGTAATGCAGACTGGCGTCGTCCGGTTCCTTCACCAGAGCTGGAACGCAAGATTAACTGGAGATTATACAAAGAGAGCTCCGGAGGATTAATGACGGAATTAGCATGCCATCAGTTGGAAGTTTGTAACTGGGCAGCCAAAAAAATGCCAGAATCCATTGTGGGAATGGGTGACATTGTATACTGGAAAGACGGACGAGAAGTTTATGATAGCGTCAATGTCACTTACAGATACTCGGATGGAGTTAAGATCGCATACGAATCAATGATTTCCAATAAGTTCAACGGAATGGAAGACCAAATTCTGGGAAGTAAAGGAACCGTGGAAATGGCAAAAGGTATTTATTATTTGGAAGAAGATCATTCAACTTCGGGTATCCGGCAACTGATTGACCAGGTAAAAGACAAGGTCTTTGCCGCCATCCCGACAGCAGGTCCTAGTTGGAGACCAGAAACAAAAATGGAGTACACACCACACTTTATCATTGATGGAGATATCCACGTAAACAGTGGATTGAGTATGATCGGAGCAGACAAAGACGGTTCGGACATTATCCTGTCTTCTTTCTGCCAGTCATGTATCACCGGAGAGAAAGCACAGAATATAGTTGAAGAAGCATATTGTTCAACGGTTCTTTGTTTACTTGGAAATCAGGCCATGGAAGAACAACGCCACATATTCTTTCCTGACGAATATAAAATACCTTATATGAAATTCTAAACCATGAAAGATATTATCATCACATCCCAAAAGCTGAAACGAGAAAGAAATATCTATCTTCTAAGTTTCATACTTGCGTTTATCGTCAATGTTATTGCAATCATTGTCTATTCCCGACCATGGATCGAAGTAATTTCTCAAATCGGATATGTGATTGTCATCAGCATTTTCATTTATTTCATCCTATGGATTCCCCGGGGAATTCTTAGCGTCCTGATCCGTCTTTTCCGAAGAAAAAAATAAGAAATTTACGTTTTTTGAGGGAGAATTGGCGGAAATACTCATTCACATATCCTAATAACAACCTAATTTTGGAGAAAAATAGATACTATGACAACAAGAAGAGATTTCATCAAAAAAACAGTAGCAGGTACAGCTGCACTTTCTTTAGGAAGCATACTTCCAGGGTTTGGTTCCAGCCGATATCAAGATATTCTGGGAGCTAATGAGAAAATACGTATCGGAGTTATTGGCGTAAATTCCAGAGGCAGTGCTCTCGCGCAAGGATTTGCCAAACAACCCGATTGTGAAGTAACTTACATTTGCGATGTAGACTCAAGAGCACTTGAAAAATGCCAGGCTGCGATTCACAAACTGACCGGACGGACTCCTAAAGGAGAAAAAGACATACGCAAAATGTTAGAATCCAATGAGTTTGAGGCAGTAGTAATCGCCACTCCGGACCATTGGCATGCTAAAGCAGCCATTATGGCTATGCAAGCCGGCAAACACGTTTATCTGGAAAAACCAACTAGCCACAATCCGGCAGAAAATGAAATGTTGGTTAGAGCCACTTTAAAATACAATCGAATCGTTCAGGTTGGCAATCAACGCAGATCATTCCCGAATGTAATCAAAGCGATGGAGGAAATCAAGTCCGGCACCATCGGAAAAGTGAGATATGCCAAATCATGGTATGTCAACAACCGTCCTTCTATCGGAACAGGTAAAGTCATTCCCGTACCGGATTATCTGGACTGGGATTTGTGGCAAGGCCCTGCCCCTCGTGTACCCGATTTCAAGGATAACTTCATTCATTACAACTGGCACTGGTTCTGGAACTGGGGAACTGGAGAAGCTTTAAATAACGGTACTCACTTTGTCGACATGCTTCGCTGGGGACTAGGTGTGGATTATCCAACCAAAGTAGATTCAATCGGAGGACGTTATCGTTTTCAGGATGATTGGCAGACGCCGGATACACAGCTTATCACTTTCCAGTTTGGCGACGAAGCATCTTTCTCCTGGGAGGGACGTAGTTGCAATACGATGCCGGTAGACGGATATGGAGTCGGTACTGCATTCTATGGAGATACGGGCACTCTTTTTATTGGTGGTGGTAACGAATATAAGATAGCAGATATCAAAGGCAAAACGATCAAGGAGGTAAAGAGTGATTTGAAGTTTGAAACCGGAAATCTCCTGAATCCTTCAGAAAAGCTGGACTCTTTCCACTTCCGGAACTGGTTTGATGCTATCCGCAAAGGTACTAAGTTAAACTCCGGAATTGTAGATGCCTGTATCAGTACCCAGCTAGTACAATTGGGTAATATCGCTCAGCGCGTCGGTCATTCATTACAAATCGATCCGGGAAGCGGCCGTATTCTCAACGATTTGGAGGCTAATAAGCTCTGGGGAAGAGAGTATGAAAAAGGATGGGAAATACGAGTTTAATTCAGCTTATTCCTCTCACTTTTAATAAGTTATTTAGAGATATGGTGTTCAAATACCATATCTCTTTCTGTTATACAAGTAGCCCCCCTGCAGTCGCTACAGCCTCATTCAAAGGAACCACCCCACAAAAAGAGCAAAGAAACTCCCCAACTGTTCTTTAAAAGTGCGAAGAGCCAATTCTATATGCTTCTCAACGGTACGAATAGAAATACCGAGTTTATCAGCAATCTCTTGGTTAGTCAGGGATTTGAAACGGCTAAGACAAAACACACTCCTACGTTTAGGCGGCATCGTATCAATCACACTTTGTACTGCTTCACGCAATTCACGATAGTCTGTAGTTGGCTCATCCGTACTTGAAGATTGCTCCAATGTCATCATGTCTTCCGTTAACACAACATGGGTATTGTATTTGGCCCGAAGATAATTGAAAACCTCCCGTTTGGAAAGTACATAAATATAGTTCTTGATTGACATCGTTTCATCCAAAGCTTCACGATGTATCCAGATCTTCATAAATACATTCTGGATAATATCTTCTGCTGCCCCTGCATCCTTCAGCATACCTCTGGCAAAAGCAAAAAAGGTGGGATAATAACGATGAAAAAGGGTCTCATAGCTCCCCATATCCCCTTCTCTCAACTGCCGTAACAACAGTTGTTCTTCAGTAACAGAAGATAAATCAGTTTTATTCATCGTTTATTCCGAAAAAGATTTCTAGGCAACAAAGCTATAAATAATATAGAAGATATACCAAACCCTATTTAAAATCACATCATATTGTAATATGTAAGGGAGGAGTAAACAGGAAATAGTATGCTTCTGATGACAAAACCATGAAATTAATATGAAAAATTCAAGTCTTATTGAAAATAGTGATGATTAAAAAAAAAAGTTCAAATCCGATTACGTACCCCCTCCAAGTGATGTGTTCTTCATTATAGAAACGAGTTATAAATAGCGCGCTATTAACCATTGAATCAAATTATTTAAAAAACATGAGAAATTTTCTACTTTTATTCTTGCTACTCATGCCTGTGATTGGCAGTTGCACCGATGACTATGATGACTCGGCTGCCTGGAAGGACATTGATGGAATCTACAAAGATCTCGATCAACTGAAAGAGAAGCTAAACAGTTTGCAACTACAAGCGAATGCGTTGAGCCAAATTGTGAAAGGAGGAGCAATCACCTCTGTCACAGAAGCTGCTAATGGCGGTTATGTCATTTCTTATAAAGGAAGTGACAATGTAGAGCATAGCTTCACCATCGCTACCACCGATCAAATGGTTTCCAGTCCGATTATCGGAATACAAGAAGAAGCCGGAACTTATTACTGGACTACTACCACCAAAGGACAAACAACTTTCCTGTTGGATACCAACAAACAAAAAATCCCAGTATCGGGTAGCGCTCCTCAAATACGAGTGGATGAGAATGGATATTGGGTTATCAATGGCCAGCAGATTCTCGACAGTAACCAAAAGCCGATTAAGGCCGAAGGTAAAACGGCTTCACTGATTACTAAAGTGGAAATGAACGATAACGGAACTGCCTCAATAACACTAGGCAACGGAGAAATTCTATCGGTCAGTACCTTTACGCTATTTAATGTAGAATTTAAAAATGCAGGTCAACCTGCCATTTCTCCTATTATTATAGAGGAAGGAACGAAAAGCCTTACCTTAAATTATAATATTATCGGGAAAAAGGCAGCACAAACACTGGTGCTCATCACACGTAGCGACGATGGAGTAGAAGTCAAGTTGAATAGCAGCAATAAAACACTGGCTGTTACCTTTACCGATGATTTTGAAGAGGGAGTAACCATGATTATGCTCTATGATACTGAAGATAATGTATTAATCAAGCCGGTACGCTTTACTCTACCAATCGTCGAAAACGGAGGCATTGCTACTGCAACAGACTTTAAAGCATTTATAGATGCGGTCACGAATGGAGGTAGTTTACGTAAATTCAAAGACACAGAAGGAAACGTAATCCTACTGAATGATATCGATATGAAAGATATTACACTGACGAGCGGTGTAGGAAGTAAAGTTACAAGTAATACTACCAGTGCTAATACAAAAGTAGTTTATACAATCGGCGAGCAAACCTTCAACGGGGTATTTGACGGTAAAGGACATTCAATTAACAACCTAACTTGTACGTATAATCTTGAAGACGGCAATATCGCCCACGGATTATTTAATTCACTCGGCAGTTCGGGAATTATCAGAAATTTAGTGGTTTCCGGTAATGCCACCATTACAGGTAAAGCTCCGCAAGGGGCAGCTATTGGCGGATTGGTAGGCTATTGTGAAGGAAGCATACTGGCATGCACCAATAAAATAAACTTATCCTTTGAAGGAACAAACGCCGCTAATATCGGTGTTCGAATGGGAGGTTTGGCTGGTGTACTGTATGGAAATAAAATAGGCGACACAACACAAACAAATGGCTGTATAAATGAAGGCAACCTGACTTGCGGCAATATTGTCAACACGGGCTCCGGGGCCTATTCCGCTTTCAACCAAGGAGGAATTGCGGGATATATAGAAATTGATGAAGCCTATATCGGATATGCAATCAACAAAGGAAATATCAGTGCACCTTCCGGACGTGGCGGAGGAATCGTAGGAACTTTACAGGAAGGAACGATTGAAAACAGCACTAACGAAGGACTTATTCAGGATGACGTGAACGATGTATTTGCCTCAAACTCCAAACGATATAATGTGAAACGTATCGGAGGACTTGCAGGGGGAATCAACACAGATAAATACCTCAAGAATTGTATTAACAACGGAAACGTCTACTCTCAAAATGGAAGTCGTGCAGGCGGATTCGTCGGACACAACGCCGGATTTGTTCAATCATGTACAAACAACGGAATCATTCTGTCGGATGCAACCGCAGACGGAGCCAACAAACATGGAGCCGGATGGGCTTGTGGCTATAGCGGTACAAAAACTGGCACAGACTATATCACAGACTGCCACATCGGAGGCAAAATCGGAGATTACAGTGTTTACAAGAACAATCCGGAAGATGCTCCGGTTGCCACTTACAGCAATGCCGTCCGCCACGGAGCTTTCTCCAAAGAAGCTAATAACTTCTCTAATCAGGATGAAGCATACTATGACTGGCAGGTGACCGAAGACCGCGAATTGGCATCGGGTATCGTATACAAACACTATTCTTTCACCAATTTCAATCAGAATATCTATGCTATCGAGATTGATATGAACAATCCGAAAGTGACGTTCGAAACAGTCATGGCAGATGAGATCTGCCCGAATCCTAATGGTAACAACAACTCTAATAATGGTAAAATTCTTCGCGAAACATTGTCAGAGACTTGTGTCAGACGAAGAGGAGAAGGAAGAAATATCGTCGTAGGTATCAATACCGGCTTTTTCAATTCTCACGACGGCTTCCCCAGAGGAATGCATATTGAAGAAGGAGAACCTGTATTCGTCAATAATCCGTATGTGCGTTCCACTTTGACCAATCATGTCTGGGGATTCACCTTCTTTGATAACCGTTCCATCAGTTTCGAAAAGAGAGACTTTACTGGTAAATTGAAAGTCGGAACCAAAGAATATGAATATTATTCAG
Organism: Bacteroides sp. LFL-34; assembly: GCF_027257075.1. Taxonomy (NCBI): domain Bacteria; kingdom Pseudomonadati; phylum Bacteroidota; class Bacteroidia; order Bacteroidales; family Bacteroidaceae; genus Bacteroides; species Bacteroides sp. LFL-34. Next base: position 132,890 of record NZ_JAPQKZ010000013.1, read on the forward strand.
TCAATGACACCATTGTCCGCTTGAATGGCAAGCCATCATACGATGCAAATTTATATACTTTCAGATATGTGAAAGAGCCTCATCCGGGGTTGACCAACCCAATAGGAACCAAAGCTTTGTTTATCATAGGCAAAAATAACCAACCATTGAAGGTTAATTCCGGTGATTTTGAAGCTACAATTACCCAAATCATTGACGGGCGAAGCACTACTGTAGAAGCTCCATACGTAATAGATAAAAATGAATGGGTATTGCAAGTGACAGGTGACAAAGCCAATGAACTGGCTCAAAGTCTGAAAACAGGAGATAAAGTACAAATTAGTGCCGAACTTAAAATAGGTAGTTCTACCGATCCGATTAAAGTACATAATTCCAGCATGTATCGCTACGTATACAATGGTATATACTCCGCTCCTCCCAAGAAAGAAGATGCAGAGACAATCAACCCGACTACTAATCTTGGAATGACACAAGATAAATCGAAGGTAATTATATTCTGTGTAGACGGAAGAACAGATAACGACAGAGGACTTGATTTTTATGAAGCTTATCGTGTCTGCAAAAAGTTGGGGTTATATGATGTAATCCGTTTCGATGGAGGAGGTTCTACGGTAATGTGGACCTATGAAAATGGTATCGGAAATGTAATCAATCATGTGTCGGATGCGAATGGTGAAAGAAGCTGCATGAACTATCTGCATGTCAGAGTACTTGAATAATGAATCAAACGAATGTTAATCACTGAATATATGAAAAAGTTTATAAGTATATCATTATTTATATCTGCCTGCTTTCTAGGAAGTTGTAGTTCTTACGACGACGAACGAATTTGGCAGGACCTCAACGAAATAGAAAAAACGATTGGAGATTATGAAGCTCAAACCGAAACATTGACTGCACAAATGGCCTCACTGTCCAAAGTGCTCGGAAGTTCGTTTATCACTTTAATCAGTCAGGATGCTGATGGTAACTACATAATATCTTACAGCGACGGTGGTGGGGAAACCCACACCGTTACCATCGCCACCCAAGGAGATGTTATCAAATTCCCAATCATCACAGCAAAGCAAGATAGTGACGGTAAATTCTACTGGGCACAGACTACTGATAAGGGGAAGACTTACACATTCATCCTTGACGGTGACGGAAAGAAATTCCCGATTGGCGGAACGATGCCTGACGTTAAAATAAACGAGAATGGTTACTGGAGTGTGAACGGTAGTAGTACCGGTGTATTGGCTAATGATTTAAGTAATATGTTATTCAAATCAGCCTATATCGATGATAAAACAGGAGAAGCCGTATTTATTCTGGCAGACGGCCAGGAATTGCGGATGAGTTTGCAGGAAGCACTCAGCATCCGCTTCAACAGTCCGGTATACAACGCAGTAACAGACTATACCACTCCCGTAAGTATCCCATACGAAATATATGGTACACAGTCGGAAAATGCATATGTAGACTTGTTTACTGCCTACAATATGGAAGTCAAAATAGACAAGATCTCTTCCACCCTTATCGCCACCATGAAAGAAGGGGCAACTGAAGGGAATATCCTGTTACTGGCAAGTGCTGGTAATAATACCGTATTGAAACCGATATACTTCACATATGGTACTGCTATTCTGGACGAACCAATATATCAAGGTCATGTAGGACCTATCCAACTTAAAGGTACACAAATGAATATTGAGATGCAAATATCTGCGAACATATCCTATCAAGTCAATACAGAAAATGAGTGGATCACCTACAACGGGACCCGCGCACTGGTTACAACCACACACGCTTTCACCATTCTGGCCAATGAAACAGGCGACGAACGTACCGGAAAAATAACATTCTCCAACTCGCTGTATAATATTTCTTCAAGCATTGATGTGATACAGGAAGCAAAAGAAGTGGAAGCTAAGGGAGGAATCAGTACGGCCACTGATTTGGTTAACTTTGCGAAAGCCGTTAATAATGGAACAAATACTTCCCGTTGGCAGAATGATGCCGGAGAAGTAGTTTTGCTGAATGACATTGATATGTCATCCGTGACCAGCTGGACACCGATAGGCGACATAGATGCTTCCAACTATACAACTGCCGAACCTTACGTTTCCGTACATCCGTTTACCGGAACCTTCAACGGACAAGGTTACGCCATCAAGAATCTGAATTGCAGTGCAGATATAACGAACGGAGGGCTGGCATACGGCCTGTTCGGTTCAATAGAAAACGCAACGGTCAAGAATTTGGCTTTAGGAGATGCTGGTACCACTACTATTTGGATCATGAGCGGAACAGCACCTAAATATACTGTTATCGCTCCTCTTGTTTGCTTCGCCAAAAATTCAGTAATAGAGGGCTGTACTAACTATTATAATATCGACTTCACAGCCGATAATAAATCTGGAGAATTTAACGCACTTTCCGGTCTGGTAGGTGCTATTATAAATACGACGATCGGAGGAGAATCCAAAGCACAAGGTTGTGCCAACAGAGGATTTGTCCGCACAGGACACATCAGTAATACAGGCAATGGAGGTACGGGCATGCAGACTGCCGGAATCTGCGCCTTCATGGCTAAAGCAGAAGGTGGCAAACTGAATTACTGTACTAACTATGGTGATATTAGTTGTCCGAGTGGAAGAACAGGCGGAATTGTAGCAACACTGATGTATGGCAACATTTACAACTGCGACAATAGAGGAACCATCGAAGATGATAAGGTAGGACAATTCGAAGGTAAAGAAGCGAGCATAACCTACAATTACAAACGTATGGGTGGAATTGTGGGAGGTACGGATGACCTGAAAACGAAACCAGAATGTACAGTAGAGTCCTGCACAAATTATGGAAATGTCATGACTCACCTAAGTGTCCGCACCGGAGGTATCATCGGTCACTCCAACATACAGATTATCGGCTGTGTAAACAAAGGGGCTGTTCTGGGAGATGTATTTACCGAAGGAAATGGAACCAACAGACATGGTCCGGGGTGGTTATGTGGTTATTCGGGTGCTTCTACTGCAACCTGGACTAATTGCAAAGCTTGTGTATGCGGAGGTTATGTCGGTGATTACAGCAAGTATAAGGACGATCCCACTTCTGCACCGGATGCCACCAACGAGAATGCATTCTGCCATGCAAACCAGAATTTCGATCCCAGTATTAATTTCTAAAAGACACAAGATATGAAAAGAATATATTTTTTCTGTTCGTTGCTTCTTTCCCTCCTGCTAACCAGTTGTGGGGATTATGACGACTCCGCGATTCAGAATAAGCTCAATGATTTCAAAGAGCGAATAACTGCTCTTCAAACAAAAGCGAATAAACTCAACGAAGATATTTCAAAGCTGAGCTATCTGACGGAAGGAAATGTTATCACCTCCGTTACCCGGAACTCGGATGGACAATATGTCATTACCTACAAAGATAGCAATAATGAAGAAAAAGCAGTCGTCGTAGCAACCCAGGAAGATGTAATAGAAGCTCCGATACTAGGTGTACGCCTCAGCGATGATGACCAATTGTATTATTGGACTACAACCATTGACAATGAAACAAACTGGCTCACTGATGATGCCGGGAAAAAAGTCCCAGTCTGCGGCTATACCCCCGAAATGGGGGTAAACGCCGACGGTTACTGGACAGTCAACGGTGAAGTCCTTAAAGATAGCAAAGGCACTCCTATTACAGCTACCACCGACGCGACTGCCATTTTTAAGAATATATCCAAAACTGACGATGGATATCTCAATATCACATTGGGTAACGGAGAAACCCTTACATTGGAAGTATTCAATTCACTGAATCTCAAGTTGAAAGCTGAAGCGGTTACCAAGGTGACTGACCTTGCCAGTCCTCTGAAAATTGAATATGAAGTGACGGGAACATCAGCAGGAGACGCGATAATTACTATTGCTCAGGCAGTAAACGTTAAAGCAACACTCGACAAAGAGACTCATACTCTTACAGTGACATTCGAGAATGATTTTGACGAAGGCCATGTCATCATCACAGCCTACGATCTTCAACATCTTGTGCTTCGCCCTCTTTTATTCAAAAAGAATTAATCCTTAAAATGATATGAATATGAAAAAAAGAATTTTATTCGCCGGACTTCTGCTCTTGCTGACTCTAAGCACTTTTGCAGCCACTCCTGTCACTTCGGGCAAGACAAATGCGCAAAAGATAGTAGAAGCCATCCACAACCCGAAAACAGACTATGTAGTAGTAGTGTCTCACCGGGGAGACTGGAGAGATTACCCGGAAAACTCGATCCCCGCCATTGAATCAATTATCCGAATGGGAGTTGATGTTATGGAACTGGATCTGAAGCTAACAGCCGACAGTGTACTTGTCCTCTGCCACGACGGTACCATTGACCGGACTACTACAGGAAAAGGCAGAGTCAGCGACGTAACTTACGATTATATCAAAAACTGTTTCCTGAAAACTGGACATAACTGCCCTACCAAATACAAGATGCCGACTTTAAAAGAAGCATTGGCTGTTTGCAAAGACCGTATAGTGGTTAATATAGACCAAGGGTATCAATATTATGATTTAGTGATGGCTATTACAGAAGAACTGGGAGTCACAGAACAAATCCTGATTAAAGGCAAAAAACCGGTAGATTTTGTAGATGCACAGGCAAAGAAGTATAAGCACGCTATGATGTACATGCCCATTATTGATATTAACAAACCAAGCGGACAGGAATTATTCCGCCAATATATGGACAAAAAAATCGTCCCTTTGGCTTATGAAGTATGCTGGCAACAAGAAACTCCGGAAGTAAGAAAATGTATGAAGGATATCCTTGCCCAAGGTTCCAAAATCTGGGTAAACACCCTTTGGGCCTCGCTCTGCGGAGGTGAAGAAGCTGGTATATACGATGACTACGCTTTTGAACACGGGGCAGAAGTTTACCAAAAGGTGCTAGATTTCGGTACATCCATCATACAAACGGACCGACCAGAGTTATTAATCAGCTACCTGAAGAAAATCGGACGCCACGATTAGCCTCTCGAAGTTATTACTCTATTTATCAGATAAAGAAACATGAGAAATTTTATATTGCTCCTTCTGACTTCACTATATTAAATAAAAACAAGTGCTTATGAATATGAGATCAGATTAAGAATACGAATCTATCCCCAATAGAATATCTTATTCAGAAATAATCAACATAATATACTCACAGATAAAGAAAAAAAATGCATTTTTGTACTTTAAACAAATACGCTATGAAGATAACTAACGACATATTAAAAGATTATTTCTACGATAAGTGTTCTCACGAGGAAGAAATAGAAATCCAAAAGTGGTTGACAGAAAATGACAATAACCTGATGGACCAGAGTTTCCGTGAGATTATCTCTGAAATTCAAATAGAGGACCATGAGTTATCTCAAAAAGCCTTTCAGAAATTTCAAAAAGCTATTCAACCCAAACAGGTTCGCATACTACGCCCAAGGCTTCAGCACTCAATCCGCTGGATGCAGCGTGTAGCAGCCGTCCTTTTTATACCACTTTTGTTTTTAGCCGGATATTTACTTCTTAACAAGAAGGCAAATACACACTGGAATGATATCACCGTACCACACGGTATGCATCAAACACTCACTCTTTCGGATGGAACGAAGCTCCACGTCAATTCAGGCACGCGGGTTATTTATCCTTCCGACTTCACAGAAGATAAAAGAGAAATCTTTGTCAGTGGAGAGCTCTTTGCCGATGTGGCAAAGGACCCGGACAAGCCTTTTATCATTTCTGCCGGTGACGTCCATGTGCAGGTACTGGGTACAAAGTTCAATCTCCGTGCCTACGAGAATATTGAGACGGTAGAAGTCGCACTCGTAGAAGGTTCGGTACTGTTCAAAACTCCGACTCATCCTAATGAGATTCTGAAAAAAGGAGAAATGATCCAGTACAACCGTGCCTCACAGAAAATTGTTCGTGAAACATTCCTTGCCAATCTGTACAAGTGTCCGTCAAAAAGCGAAGGATTCTATTTCAGTAATCTTCCCCTTAGTGATATTGTGAAGGAACTGGAATATTATTTCGATACCAGAATCATCATATTAGATCAAAAGTTAAGCGACAACACGTACATTGCTTATTTCACTAACGGGGAAACTCTTGACGAGATTTTATCCAATCTCAATACAGACGGACAAATGTCCATAACCCGGAGTCAGGAAGTAATCATGATTACTTCTGCAACTCCATAAATTTAGCAGTAGTATAACCTGATATGAAGCAAACTAATATTTATAAAAAATATATATCGACAATCTGGTTTGCTTGTGTGATGATATTTTTCTCTCAACCTATTCTAGCACAAGACATAACCTTACAATTAAAGAATGTTACTGTAAAAGAAGCGATAGAAGCTTTACATAAGACCAAGAATTATTCAGTTGTAATCAAATCTTCCGAGATCAACATGAGTAAGAAGGTGTCAATCAATGCCAATAATGCGCCTATCAAGGTCGTTTTGGATCAGATATTCGTGGGACAGAATGTTAGCTATACCATCAACAGACATAGCATCATCATCAGTAAAAAGTCCGATACCAGCCAGCAAAAGTCCGATGAGAAAAAGAAGCAGACAATCACCGGGGTTGTCTATGACGAAGAAGGAAATCCCGTTATCGGTGCTTCGGTGATGAACAAAGAAACCGCACAGGGAGCAATTACCGACTTGGATGGAAAGTTCTCTCTGGAGACTTCCATTCCTTCGACTATTGATATTTCGTATGTAGGCTATGAGGTAGCGACAGTTCATGTAAAAGACGGTCAGACTAAGACAATCCGTCTGGTACCTTCCAGTCTGATGATTGACGAAGTAGTTGTAGTGGGCTATGGTAGCCAACGCAGAAGTAATCTGACAGGTGCTGTATCCACCATTTCAAGCAAAGAACTGAACAACCGCCCGGTAGTATCTGCCGCCAATGCATTACAAGGAGCCGATCCGTCTGTAAATCTGACTTTCGGCACCGGTTCTCCCGAGTCCGGCTATTCATTAAACATTCGCGGAGGGATCTCTGTCAATGGCGGTACGCCATTAGTACTTTGCGACGGTGTAGAAGTTCCACTGAACCAAGTCAATGCAAATGACATCGAGTCGATTTCCGTATTGAAAGATGCATCTTCATGTGCCATTTATGGAGCAAAGGCCTCTGCAGGTGTGGTACTTATCACCACCAAATCGGGAAGTGCTGCAACAAAAGGAAAAGCCAAAATCAGCTACAACGGTCGATTTGGATGGACACAGAACACGACTTCCACTGATTTTATCCGTACCGGATACGATTATGTCACTTTCGCCAACAAGTTCTACCATGCATACAATGGCGTGAATATGTACTTGTACGAAGATGAAGAGCTCCAGAAACTCTATGACCGCCGGAATGATATGACTGAGAATCCGGAACGTCCATGGGTGGAAATCGGAGAAGACGGGAAATATTATTATTATGGAAATACGGACTGGTATGGATACTTCTACAATCGTACCCGCCCACAGATGGAACACAATGTCTCTATCACCGGAGGTGGCGAAAAGGTGAATTACTATATCAGTGGACGTTACTACCAGCAATATGGTATGTTCAACATCGACAAAGACCTTTATAAGGATTATTCGTTCCGTGCCAAAATGGATGCTCAACTAAACAAATGGATCAAATGGTCGACAAATATCGGACTGGATAATAACAATTACAATTATAACGGTACTTCCAACTACGCAATGACTATTGCCCGCCTAGAATCAAATATCAGTCCCTCATTCGTCCCCTTCAATCCGGATGGAACGATTGTGCAATATACCAACCAACTTTATGCCAACTCTCCCTTGGGAGCCGGTGACGGCGGATACCTAACGTCACGAAGAGGTCATAACAGCAAATCCAGAACACTCTTGTCCGTTGTCAATCAGATTGACATTACGTTACTACAGGGACTGACTCTGACCGCCAACTACAGTTACCAACAAAGAAAGCAATTGTACCGTTATCGCAACAATTCATTTGAGTATTCACGCAGTCAGGGAGTGACACAAACTTTCACTTCCGGAAGTATCTTTAATAATTATGAGGAAGACGAATCTTTCCCTGTTACTCACATGTTGAACTATTATGCAACATTTGAACATTCATGGGCAAAGAAACACAATCTTAAAATAGTGGCAGGTAGCCAGTATGAGACTTACCGCAATGTCAACAAAAACACTTCTATGACTAACCTGTCCAATGATAACCTCGACTCCTTCTCGGCAGTAACTCCTGAAAGTGTACTTACCGTATCACAAGATATCAGCGCCTATAAAACGCTTGGTTTCTTCGGCCGTATCAATTATGATTACATGGGTAAATACCTGCTCGAAGTATCCTGTCGTGCCGATGGTTCTTCCCGGTTCGCAGAAGGAGACAGATGGGGAGTTTTCCCTTCAGTATCTGCCGGATGGAGAATCTCCGAAGAGAACTTTTTCAAACCGGTAAGCGACTGGTGGAGCAGCCTGAAGTTACGCGCATCCGTCGGTAGCCTGGGGAACCAGCAGGTAGATTATTACGCTTATCTGGAGACAATCACTTCGGACAATCAGTTCAGCTATACTTTCGACGGAGAAGGCAAAGCATATTACGCAAAGATTTCCAACCCGATTTCTTCCGGACTGACTTGGGAAACCGTTACAACCTACAATGTCGGATTGGATATGTCATTCCTTAGAAACCGTTTAAGTATGAGTGCCGACTATTACGTTCGTAAAACAACAGATATGCTAACTACTTCATTGACGTTACCGGATGTATACGGTGCTTCCACCCCAAAAGCCAACTGTGCCGACTTACGGACAAACGGATGGGAATTATCCGTTTCATGGAACGACTCGTTCAAAGTGGCCAATAAACCTTTCAGGTATGGAATACAAGCTACATTGGGAGATTACCAACGGACAATCACCAAATACAATAATCCGGACAAACTGATCTCCGACCATTATGTAGGCAAGAAGATGGGAGAAATCTGGGGATACCATGTAGACGGATTGTTCAAAACAGATAAGGAAGCAGCAGAATATCAGGCAAAGATCAATGACAAAGTCGTGAACGGACGTGTTTATAGCAGTAAGGTCGACGGTTATCTGCGTGCCGGTGACGTACGCTTTGCTGACTTAAACGGTGACAATGTGATTGGGGCCGGAGCTGGAACAGTAGACGATCCTGGTGATAAACAAATCATTGGAAACACAACTCCCAGATACAGTTATTCTTTCCGTCTGGATGCGAGCTGGAACGGTTTCGACGTATCCGCTTTCTTCCAGGGAATTGGTAAAAGAGACTGGTACCCATCTTATAGTACCACCTCACAGGGAGCAAATTCATTCTGGGGACCATATTCTTTCCCTTCTACCTCATTTGTAGAAAAATCATTTCCGGAAGACTGCTGGACAGAAGACAACAGAAATGCTTTCTTCCCACGTATCAGAGGTTATCAATCCTATTCAGGCGGTTCACTCGGCACCGTAAACGACCGATATATACAGAATATCGCTTATCTGCGTTTCAAGAATCTCTCTATTGGATATACACTGCCTATCAGTAAACGTATTTTTGAAAAGGTTCGTGTTTACGTATCGGGAGAAAATCTATACTATTGGTCGCCTCTGAAGAAGCATAACAAAACTATCGACCCGGAATTGGCAATCTCCAGTAGCACTTACTCATCCAACACGGGTTCGGGATATGCTTACCCGCGTGTTTACACTGTTGGAGTAGATATAACTTTTTAATTAATGACTAATCAGATATAGTATGAAAGCTATCAACAAAATAATAATTCTGGGAATGGCCGTAGCCCTATTCAATAGCTGTGACCTGACACTCCTACCGGAAAATGCAGTGACACCAGAGAATTACTTTCAAAACAAATCCGATCTGGAATTATGGACCAATCAATTTTATACCTTACTGGACGAGCCAGATGCTTCAGCCGGTACAAATGCAGATGATATGATCGACAAAGGCATGGGACAGGTAATTGAAGGAACCCGTTCGGCTGCCAGCGAAACCGGATGGTCATGGACCAAACTCCGCCACATTAATTACTTCCTGCAACATTCTTCCAACTGTGATGATGAAACCGCCCGCAATCAATATAATGGAGTGGCCCAATTCTTCAGAGCTTATTTCTATTTCGTAAAGGTACGCCGTTATGGAGATGTACCCTGGTACGATCAAGTGCTGGGTTCGGAAGATCAGGAATTATTAGTCAAAGCCAGGGATTCCCGCGAGTTTGTGATGAATCAAGTACTCAAAGATTTCCAAGATGCCGCTACCAGTTTGCCGACCAAAAGCACAGAAACTCGGAACACAAGAGTCACTAAATGGGCGGCATTGGCATTTGCCAGTCAAGCTGCACTTTATGAAGGGACTTATCGGAAATACCATGGACTGGATAATTATGAGAAATACCTGGAAATTGCAGCAAGCACTGCCCGGCAGTTTATTGACGAAAGCGGCTTCAGCCTGTATAAAGAAGGAACGGAACCTTACAGAGATATGTTCTGTGCCGACAACGCCAAAACCACAGAAGTCGTACTGGCAAGAGCTTATAACTTCGAAGGTTTGCAATTATCACACTCCGTACAATTCAGCATCGCTAACCTGCAAATGGGATTTACCCGCCGGTTTATGAATCACTACCTGATGGCGGACGGAACACGTTTCACTGATAAACAAGGATATGAAACAATGTTTTACACAGACGAGGTGAAAAACCGCGATCCACGCCTGCAACAAACCGTACTTTGTCCGAACTATATCCAAAAAGGAGAAACAACCGTGACCGCCAATGACTTAACTGCTTATTGCGGCTACAGACCTATCAAATTTGTAGGTACCAAAGATCATGACGGAGCCGCTAAAAGTACCTCCGATTGGCCTTTGATGCGAGCAGCGGAAGTCTACCTGAATTATGCCGAAGCCAAAGCCGAACTGGGAACACTCAAACAAGAAGACCTGGATATCTCTATCAATAAAATTCGAGAACGGGCTAAAATGCCGGATCTGAATCTTACGGATGCCAACAGTAACCCTGATCCTTATCTGGCAGCTTGCTATCCGAATGTTGAGCAGGGAACGAATAAGGGCGTCATTCTCGAAATCCGTCGCGAACGTACAATTGAACTAGTAATGGAAGGGTTGAGACAATGGGATTTATTCCGTTGGAAAGAAGGTAAACAAATGTTCAATCATTACGTACCTTACTACGGTATTTATGTTCCCGGAGTAGGAACATACGATATGGATGGTGACGGGAAGCCTGATCTGGAAATCTACGAAACCACAGCGACCTCCCAATGTGATAATAAAAAGAAACTGGATAAGGACATCTATCTCTCCAACGGAACATCCGGTTATATTATCGGATTCCCCAAAGTTACTTATGGCAAAGACTGGAAAGAGGAAAGAGACTACTTATGGCCTATCCCTGCTGACCAGCGCGTACTTACACAAGGCATTCTAACCCAAAATCCGGGTTGGGAAGATGGACTAAGCTACTAACTAACTCTTTATTTATTTCTTCATCAGAAGGAGGTGTGTCGTAATGCACGATGCACCTCTTTTTTTGTTCATCACTATACAAATCTGTTCACTTTCTTTAAGCTGCGATCTTTTGAAGATTTCTTTGATTTATGTGTTCCCAGCATCT
>NZ_JAPQKZ010000014.1:0-144444 GCF_027257075.1 Bacteroides sp. LFL-34
CGGTTAATGCTCAAAAAAGAATGCGTGGTAAAAACAGATGCCGAAATCAATAGCTTCGCCATGAGGGTTCGACTCCCTCCCCGTCCACAAATTAAAAGAAAGAGGATAAGTCTATAAAGGCAAACTTTTTTTGTTTGATAATTGATTGATAACCAGTAGTTAGTTTCGCTTAAAAAAGCTAATCTCTACTTATAAGCATACATAGAGGGTTTCAATAACCAACTGATACTGAAGACAAAAGTATATAAAAAAGTCGGATTGTAAAACACTGGAAAAGAACCTTCTTTTATCAATCAAGGAAATCAAAAAGTGTATAGAGCAAAGTGGCGCATGTATGGTATAGATAATTCCGTACATGCGCCACTTTCTTAATCATCTGATTTGCATTGATTTACATTAATTGTTATTATATACTATCATTTGGTACTGATAAGCATTGATTTTGCTTGTGGGGTGTATTATTGTCCACCTAAAAAAATCAAGAATATCTCCTTGAAACGGGTTTGACGAGCAGGTCGATGTGCTCGTGTTCAAGGATATGTTCCATAGCCTTGTATATGGGCATCTTTTCGATACCGGCAATCTTCAGGGCTTCCATCTTGATGGTATTCTCGATGAGCAGCAGGTAGTCTTCCTCCTTCAGCTCAACATATTTCTGTGACTGTGATTTTAATTTTGCCATATTGATGTTGTTATTTGTTTCCGAAGTCGGCAGGAATCTCACCCCACAGGCGGTTGTCCCAGTGCAGCACTTCGATGTCCTTGATTCTTGCCTCCATCACTTTGAGGAATATCTCCGCTTTCTGCAATGCCGGGCATCTGCGTGAAGAGGCTGTCTGTTTGTTACAATACCACGTGATGGCTGTAATGCTGTCCGAGTAGATTGTTCGCGGACTTTCCGGATGTTCCATGACATATCTGACCGCCTCGACAATGCCGAGAAACTCCCCGATATTGTTCGTCCAGTTACCGATAGCTTTGGAAAAGAGTTCTTTTCCTGAAGAGAGGTCGACAGCCCGGAAGCGTGTCAACCTCTCTTTTGCAGAATGGGCACCGTCGGTCGCAATACCCACGACCGGTTTTTCTTTCATTGAATTCCTCCCTGATGTCTGTCTCCCGTATAGATGAACCCGTCGGATTCCATACGTCGTACCAGAGCACGCGCCTGATTCAGATAGTCGGTGATGACACCTTCCTTGTACTTGATATCCTTGCGTCCCTTGAGGATTTCCAGCACACCGTCTATTGTGCGGCTCATTACGCTCTTGCCGTCTTTCGGGTCGAAGAAAATCTTTTTGTTGCCGAACGTCACAGTTACTTGATACAATGTCTTCGGGACGATCACTGTTTCCACATGCGCCTGAAATAACACGGGGGTAGCGGCAACGACTACATACCCGTTGGCTTTGTGCATGGGTTTCAACTCTACCGAGTATAGTATGTTTGGCTCGAGAGTTCCTTTCAGGTCTTCCGAAAGGACACAAATCTGCTTGCCGAATCTTGAGTCTTCACGGACTCCCATCAATTTACGTGTCTTGGAATGGCGCGAAACGAACCCTATCAGTTCGCCCGTCTCTTCCGATCTCGCAAACTTCAGTTGCGATTTTTCCGATGTCATATTACTGTTCTTTCATATTCAATCTATTGCTTTCAATTGACAATCTGTTTTCAATGGGTCACTTTTCCATACAAATATATGCCAATTTTTCACGCCAACAAAACGTTTTAGTTATTAATTTTCAGATGGTTATGTGTAATATATATAGAGAAAAGGCTGCATTCAGTACAGCCTTTCCTCCTCTGTAAAATGACTGAAACGCTCGTCAGTATCAGAAGTTTGCAGTAGATAACGGCATTTCCAATAACGGTAAATCCGCCTTCCGTTGGGTATACAGTGATTTATATCGTCAGCATTCAGATATTGGTTCCCTTGTTCCGTACCGTGGTGCATCCATGTAGCGCACCCGGGCAGGTCCGGGTTGTTCCGGACATAGAAGTCCATTTTCTCTTTACCGGCGACAAAGATATTGTGTATCCGTACGTCCTTATCGATAGGAAACCGGTAGGCGTACAACGCGAAGTCACAGATGTCGGTTTCCAGCAGGTTGCCGCCAAAGTGTTCGGGAGCTTTCCGTTTCAGGTTCTCGAACCCCTCCAGAATACCCGGCCTGTCGCATATCTCGGCAAACCTTTCATCCGTTACCGGCTCAGCCGTCGCATAAACCACCCGAAAACCATTATCCGTACTGTCCAGTACCATGACATGCGCGACTATCCCCGGTGATTTGTTGATACTTTCGTCAATGCTGTCCGAGTCCGTGGTCAGACAGCATTTCAGCGTTCCGATGATTAATACCGCTACCACCAACAGTGTCCAAGGACCTATTGCTGCCGCTATCAATACCAATTCATCGGCCCGTTTCCGTATTTGTTTCATTGATTTTGAGAATGTGGCGGCCGGATACCCCCCGGACCTCGGACACGCATACCTTGCATCCTGCATCCAGCAACCGGTTTCTACATTCTTCCAAGGCGGCGTCGGAAATCCTGATGGCAGGTATACCCGCCGCCGTCATCTTGAACCGGGGCACTTCCGTGATCCGGGTAATCGTTTCGGCATCATCAAAATACGCCTCGAATGAATCTCCGACATGGAAAAGGATGATGGTTTCCACGCCATGCCTTTCCTTCATGCCGCCGTAACAGCGGCGAATAATCTCTTCCTTTTTCATATCAAATAGATATATTAGGTTTGATGTCAGCCAAACATGAAAGTGCCTGTAATCCGTTCAACTGCCGGGCTTTCGTCCGAAATACATATACAGACTTTCTTCATCTGACAAATATACAATAAATTACGGAACGACCCATGTCTATTGCATGAAACTATCCTTTCATCTTCACCTCCCTTCTTTCAAATTGTTCGCGGATGATTTCAACGAGTTGTCCGATGCTGTCGATTTTTTGACTCTTACCGCAGGCTTTGCCATGGAACAATGGCGTGAAGTACAGGTTAAAATCCTCATCGATGGAAAAACCTCCCACGAGGACGATACCCGCCTTGATACGGTAATACTCGCCGTACATGGCGTAATCATCCGTAGTTTTGGTGAACCCGTACTCCGGCAACAAGTCCGGCAAAGTGTCCAGGATCGGCCGGATGACATCCTTGAGAAAATTCGGGGTCTCAACTTCCTTTTTCCGTTTCCGACCTTTTCTGCCGGTTCCGTTATCGTCTTGCAGGTAATGGGCATCGAAACGATCCCGATACCTTTCTGTCAGTTCCTTAATATCCATATCCTTTATACATTTAATTGTTTTCCTCAAGCCACTCTTCCAGTGTCATGGAGTCCTCGAAACCGTATTCGTCAATCTGTACATAGCCGTCCTTTTCCGTGATAAACTCTTTCCTGGTCAGGATGGTTCCGCCATGATTTACCATCACCGTCGGTTCGATGGTCGCCAGACGGTCCCCGTCATCCGACTCCCGGATATCGTATGCGTACAGTCCCTCCGGAACGGCATTCCGGTCAATCCGCATATCCGTAAACAATGCAGGCGTGTCATTGATGGTCATAGACTCAAAGGTCTCGTTGCCAATGTTTTCTTTTGTAATCATATTTATTGATTCAAATAGTTTATTATTCCTGCTTGGGAAGTTCAATGGCTCTTACCCAATTGTTCCGGTCATCAAAACATTCATCATTGATGTTGGCCGTAAATTCCAGCGGTATCATCTTCTCAACCCGCGTTGCGGGGTTATTTTCGTAATCAACGATGATTTTCCCGGCCGGAACGTCACGTTCAAATTCGTCCAGCGGGAAAGAGAATATCCATATTTCCAGGTCTTTATCTTCCCCAAGAAACGCCTTGAGGTTGTCTGTATAAGCCTGGCATTTGTCCCACGAGGTTTCCACGAATGAAATGATTTCCTCTTCCGGTTTGCCGGTACGGTCTTTCAGGAATGCAACGGCATTCCCTTTCCAGATATCCTGCTCGACACAGAGTTCCAGATAACGTTCCCAGACTGTCACCAGCCAGTCCATGTTAATCTCATGCAGGTGGCGGCAGGTGAAACGCTCCCGGCTTTCCGCGTTGTAAAGCGTGCAGCTTCCGTCCGTGCGTATCTCCTCCAACCGGTACATGGTGTATACCGGTATCCCGTGCCCATACCCGTCTTCCCCTTCCTCCTCGACATATACCGTATGGGGCAACATATTTTCCGGCATTTTCGGTATCGCACACAGGTTGGCTATAACTTCCTGTTCCAACGCTTTTTGTTTCTCCTGTATTCTCATTGTCTATCCATCTTTTAGTATGATTTTACCTTCTTGAAATAATCTCTGTTTGTAACGACGGTGGTTGCGTATATTTTCGGTATGTTTCTTCCGGTCATATTTATACAAGCCTTTTGCCTTGTTCTCTCTCAGCAGTTCCTTGTTCCGCTCTTCGCTTTCTGGGTTCACAATGAAGGTTATCAGCCTGCGGCTGACACCGTATTCCCGGGCAAGCTGGCGCTGGCTGACAGCTTCTGTCATGTAACGGTGGAAAATTTCAGCCTTCTGAAAAGGAGTGAGCTTCTGCCTGCGGTCATATTGTGTCCCGCTGATGATTATTCCCGAGCTTTTGTATGGCATAGTGAAGTCTGTTTTTCGTTTGTGGTCCATGAATGGTAGATGCGTTGTTTGCCATCTAAGGAGAGTAGAAACCAGCGGCTATAAATCCGTTCCAGCGTTTCGGTGTCGTGCCCGTATATCGGTCCCAGTTCGTTTGCAAACATCGCCGCTACCTTCAGCCTCCTGGTATCGGACAGCTTCTCCCACCAGCGGCAAATGGTCTTGTACTGCTTCACGTCCGTTACAAGGTCCGGAACCGGAGCGGAGGAGATATATTCCGCCTCTTTGCCGCACGGTGCCTGCCAGAACCCCTGTTCGCAAAGAGCGCGTTGCTCGTCACAAACCCGTTCTGCAAAGGATTTGAGTGCCATTTGGAATATCTTTCTTTCCAGTTCCTTACGTTCCATGGACAGTTCATGCACACCCACGTTCAGCCCGTGCTTATTGCGTTCATCCGGGGAAAGCTTGTTGCTCAAGGCTTTCCTGACCAGTTCCAGCCGTTCTTTCAGAGGGCCGTATTCGTTGTTATCTAAATACCGGTTAAACAGTTCCTGTTCGTTTCCGGGCAGTATGAATATATTTTCCATCATGCATCATTTAAGTTATCGGATGTGAATAGGATATATCGCAGTGGATAGCGGGTGTCGGGGTGCGGAAATAGCCACGAGATCCCGTGCCGTCAAGGGGCGCAGAAAAACGGCATCGAACTCCTGAGTATCGTCTTCACGGATATCTCGGACTTCAATGATCCATGTGCCTTCATAGCGGCACCAGGCAATCACCTCCAAAATCATTTCCTTTCTGTAGTCAGCCGGTCCGTCCCCGAAACTTTCACGTATCCGCTTAATTGCATCGTCTGTCAGCCGGACAAATTCCCCTTTGCGGAACGGAGCTTCCGGCGTAACGGCAGGAGCCAGCATCTGCCAGTCTTCATGTCCGTCCAGGTCTTCCACAGCCATTGCGTAGGCTTTGTATTCAGCTTCGGTCTCGAAATGTCTGGTTATCACATATCCCCCGGATTCGGCCGTGCTCTCCACCGACGAGATATCCCCGGTTTTCCTGTATATGCTTACAGTATCCTTACCGAGTAGAACTTTTACTGTTATCATTATTGCAGATGGTGTGGTTTTATTATAAATGGAACTCCACGTCTTCCTCCTCGAACTCCGTGTCGTGGTCCTCGTTGTACCCCTCGACGGTCGAACCAGGGACATAGGTCTCTCCGCCAATCCCATAACGTCCGGCATCGAGCAGTTTCCGAAGGGTTTCGGTGTCCCCGTTTAGAATCCTTTCGATGTCCTCCCGGCTGCCCCGGACGCTAATTCCGAGACGTAGCCAGAGATTTTCCTCTCTCGAGGTGTCCGCCTCTTCCGACCGGTGGCGTATGATATGATAATCACTCCATCCGTCGGCATCGTTTACCCCGGCGATGTAGGCATTGTACTCCGCCTCAGTCTCGAACTCTTTCTCGTCCACGACGCCCCCGTTATCCGCCAGCCATTCTTCAGAAGGCAGTTCATTGTTCTCTTCATATTCCCGTACGGCGTCCTCGCCGAAAATCGTTGTTATCTTTATCATGTGTCTTTGGGTTTTGAATATTTGTTATTTAATGGTTATCAAACTCGTTTGCCCGAACCGGTTTGATTCGGTTCGCAGACAGCCACCCGGTTTCCGGCGCGTATCAGTTTGGGGAGATACACGTCCAGGTCACGAAAAGAAAACCGCAGTTCCTTGACGCCTTTCCCTTGCCCGTCGACGCGTTCGGCGGTGGCAATGCCCAAAATGCCGGAAGCGGCGATGGCATCATCCTCATACAATTCACAAGATTCCCCGTTTCGGAAAATGTACAGGGCATCCGGGTGCGCCGCTTTCATCTCGCGGTATTTTCCCATCATGTCGGAAACTCCCGGGACATTTCCGTTCCCCGTTACATTCCGGGTCTTCAGTAGGTTCCTCGTGGCGTCGATGTCGATGAAATTCGTCCAGCCGGCTTTATGAAGTTCGACAGCAGCTTCCCGCAGGGATACCTTCCCGTTCTCGACCTCCTCTTTCAGGGATTCGAGAATGTTCTTGATTTTATAATCATTCATCATATTTTTTATTCTTTGGTTACATTGTTACTTGTTCCGACGGTATTCCGGTCAAGGGGAAAGCACCCGTGGCCTCCGGTAACCCGTCGATACACTGCCCGTCGTCAGGATTTCCCCGACAGGTAATGCCCGATGGACTTGTAACGGTTAGGAATGTTCGCGTTCTCGTTGAAACCGTTCAGGCAGTGGAGCAAGGCATCTTCGAGCGTGACATAACGACGGTCGAAAGTTTGGATATTATCCAGACAATAAGCATTTACAGCGTATTTGAAAGGCGCGTACATCCTTTCGTTCTCCCGCTTTAAAATGACAAACCAGTCGAAATGGAGTTTCAAGCGGAAACCGTCGCTCTCGCCGACTTTCATCAGCCGCTCTTTGTCGAGAAGCCGCCGCACGAGTGTGGCGTCGAGCTGACGGGTATACTCCCTGTACGCCTTGATACGGGCCGTGTAAGCCGCGGCATATTGTTCGATGTCCGTTTCTTTCAGCCGATGTTCCGCCGGGTAAAAGTCCAGCACCTCTTTCGTCGTGACGGGAATTTTCAGGTCGTCCACCCCGATCTCGTAGGTCTTGTTTTCCAACACGTCGTGGAACTCGAACCCTTGAATTCCCATGAGGGTAAATTCTCGCGTCGGGTCAGGGAGCGCAAGTGATTTGAGCTCTTCGAGGTCGCGGCACACGGCCACGACCGGATACTTCTCGACCACGTCTGACGGGCCTCCGATGCGGATATACGCCTTTTCACACCCGTCGTAATCACCATGCCGGACAATGTCGCAGCAGGTGTAGTTGGGGGCGGCACGATGCCGCGCCGTATATTCCGTCCAAAGCTTGTCCAGCCCGGCTTTTACTTCGTCAGGGTCGGTCAGG
Organism: Bacteroides sp. LFL-34; assembly: GCF_027257075.1. Lineage (NCBI taxonomy): Bacteria > Pseudomonadati > Bacteroidota > Bacteroidia > Bacteroidales > Bacteroidaceae > Bacteroides > Bacteroides sp. LFL-34. The sequence goes on from NZ_JAPQKZ010000014.1 coordinate 7,577, forward strand.
GCAACGTTGCCGCACTGGCTGCACCGGCCGTCCGACAAGGCGTTGCGGGTAAATTCGAGGAACTGTCTGGTGTTCGGGTCGATGACGGCGGTACATTTCACTCCAGTGCCGCCGCAGATACTGCATACGATTGACATAAGTTTTTTGATTTGTGTATTTATTCGTACAATCTTTCTTTTTGACGCTTTTTCAAGGTCATCCGGAGATATTGCATCAGTTTCCCGCAGGGACACAGGGCATGTTCCCGTTGGCGGGCATAACTCAGGTCCCCGTTGGAGAGAACCATGCCTTCAGCATTGAGACAGAGGTCGCCGTAAACGTAGTTCTCCTCCGTAAGATAAATCCCATGAACAGGGTTCGGAAACCCCTCCGTGCTGCGGCCTTCCCGGAAAAGGAAGATACGCTCGGCCTGTCCCCGGACTCCGAAAAAGGGATACGGGGAAAGTGCCGCGAGCGTGGCGGCATGCTCTGCCGGATCATGGAAGCGGTCGTCGCTCATTTCGAGCATGTGGCCGGAGTCCTGTTCCTTTTCCTCCTGGTACTCGTACAGTGCGGCGCAGGCTTCTATGAATTCCTCCGAACGGGATGTGGCAGAGCCGTTGGTTACGATATAAAAGTCATTGACAGTAATACCGTAGGCGCGTACCCGTTCGAGGATATGGCGGATGGCCCGGACGTTAAGCGACGGCTCGCCGCCCGTGATGTTGAAATGGTGAATATGCCTGACATGCCGCAGCAGGTTGCTTATATGTTTCAAAGGGATATCCACGGATTCGGCATCTCCCCGCATGCAATGGGTACAGCGCATGTTGCAACGTCGGGTAATCTCGATGCAGAGATTCTTGATATATAGTTCTCTCATATTCGATGTAGTTCGGCTTAGGTTTCATCCGGGATTTCCTTTCCCGTGTAAGGATTATACAGCGGTGTGTTGCCAACTGCCTCGGCGTCAATAGCGAAACTGCCACGGCCTACGTCGTAGAAGAGTTCCAGCTTTAGTGGCGTTGAAGCGATGACTTTCTCAGCCTCGGCTTGTGACAGGCCTGAATACATCAGGCATTTGACACGACACCGGAACATTTCCGGATTGGTTTCCGGCGTGGTAACTACATCAACGACCTCGCACACTTCATCCGTGATGGCGAAGCGGTCGGGATTGGGTGTGCCGTTCCTTCTAGAGCCGTCCGATGCGGCATGTCCGGTGATTGAATGGTTCCGCACCTTTTCGGCGGGATAGGTCTTATCGCCTTTGGCGAAATACGACTTGCCGGAGGCGACACAGGCATGATAGATTACGTCGTGGACCTTTCGTCCGTTGTCAAGTATAATTGTATAGACCGTTCCCTCCTGCAAGACAGGAACGGCATTCGGTTTATGAGACATAAGATTTGTTTTTAGCTGTTTATGAATTTCGGTCTTGCACGCCGCATGATGTGTAGGTCATCGTAACCGATGGCTCTCAGTTCGGAAAGCGGGTTGCGGTACTCCTTTTCATGGGCTGGCCGTGTCATGGCGATCACGCCCGCATAGTCGGCTGCGCCATGCTGGCCGACATGCATGTAGGAGGTTATTTCACCCCGCCGTCCGCTCCACGGTATGTCCGGGAACAGGGCGATGACCTGTCCGTCGGGATAGCGTCTAAAGACCACCTTCGTCATTTTTCCCGCAGATTTCCGTGTCGATTTCATAGTCCCCGTAATTTTTGAATTCATAGTCCACTTCGCTGATAATTTCGTCAACCTCTTCGTCCGTTATTTCATCAGCCTTCGGGTTGTCGATATCGAGCCGTACGGTCAGGTAAATGGTTCTTGTTGCCATAATATCATACATTTTTTAGTGTAACAAAGCCGGCTTATGACGGACCGACGGTATATTTCTCTATCAGCCGCTTCCGGTACGCCTTGTCTTTTCCGGCGGCAAGGCTTGCCAGTTTGCGGATATTCCGGTTGGCTTTTTCCGCGACCTGCTCCACTGTCGGTCCGGGAGTCATGAAATCACGGCATCCGGCACCGCAATACCGCTGCTTCCCCTTGACCGTCCTGCCACAGGCCGGACACCGGCGCTTGCCGTCACGCTCCAGCACTTCCAGAATATTGGCATGAATGCCTTTCCACCATTCAATACGGTCTATGTCATAATCGTAGACGGTTATCGTGTTCCCGAAACTGCGGGCTTCGACCTCAACGGCAATGCCCTCATTTTCAAGGTAAACCTTCAATACCGGGTCTTCGTGAGGCTCACAGTGCCTGTCATACCAGATGATATAGGTGGGATCGTCCAGTTCGTCAGGCTCTCCCAGACAGAGTTCCGTAAGGCCGTTGTTCACGAGAATGTTGCGGATGGCGTCTTGTAAATCTTTGATACAGTCCATTGATATTTCGTTTTATGGTTGTTCCTCATTCGTCAGTTCATCTCCGAAGCGTGGCCGACGAACTGGAAGATATCGGCGTATTGTTCGCTGTAGATATAGAATCCGTCCCGTTTTTCCCCGGTCTCCGCATCTATTCCGTCAGCAAGGAGATATTCCCCGTCATCCGTCAGGTAGACATCGGTAAGCTTGATACGGGGCGTGTCGTGCTTCCCGTACAAGGTTGTCGTGACGGGGAAGTTGTTGTCATCGAGTTCCTCCTCTTCTGTAAGGCCGAGTGATACGCGGCCATATTGTGCCAGGAACTCCAGCATGAATTTCAGCATGGCTTGCTCGGCCTCGTGCAGCCGTCCGTCGATAAAGGCGTACTGGGTGGCGAACAGATGCAGCTTGTCGGCGCTCATTTTGTCCGGGGCTTTGCCCGGCTCCGCATTGTCTTTCTGTATTTTATCCATATCTGTCATATTGTTGGTTTCATGTTTCCAGCGGGGTGAAGGAGACGGTCAGTATCACTTTCTCGTCACCCAGGTTGAACACTTTCAGGCAGTCGTTACTGATAGTCCTTTTCAGGATGTCTCCCCGGTATCGGGAATTGCGTACCTTGAAGGTAAAATCATCAATGAACGAGCTGATGCAATGAAGCACGTGGTCGAATTCTTCCTTACCATACCGTTCCATTTCAGGGAAGATGCCTTTCAGATGCGCCCGCAGGCTCAATATGTAGTTCGGGGTCTTGCCCGTGATTTTTCCCGAGTATGTGATTTTGTATTTCCTGTCCATGATATGCCGTTCCATTTAATCGTTACTGTCATACCAGCCCTCGATCTCATCGAAATAGCCGTTCGAGTCCCATTCTTCCAGCAAGGTGGTCGGGTACGTCCATTCAAGGCTGTAAAACAGATCCTGGCACACCTCTTCATTACCCTTGCACAGGGCGAGCAGTGAGTTATGCGTGAAACAGCCGTCACTGCTCTCCGACACACGCCAGTCCTCACGGTCTTCTGCCGCGTATTCAGGTACATAGCACACTTCATCGGGGCGGTTGAGAAAGGCATCCTCGTTCTTGTAGATGTTTCCTTCCCCTCCGTATTCCAGTTCATAGAACACACCTTCCGGCGTTTCTATCCTGTTGCCAATCTCTATCATAGCGTTACCGTTTCGTGGGTATATATAATCACCATCCGGGAGGAGAGCACCTTGTCGCGTACCGTGGGGTTGGCGATTGCCCAATCGGAATGGAAATGCATGTCCGGAATGGATGCGGTGTCCACAATATCGCCCCCGTTTTCCAGATGGAGATAATCCGGCTGATACAGGTCGCAAAGGAATTTGCCGTCCGTATCGCTGATGGCGTATATCTTGCCGTCGAGTGCGGCCGTCATCTCCTCCTCGCTGCGGTAGACCAACAGGTATTTACAGCCGGTCTTCATCTCTTCCGCAATCCGCTTATGCAGTTCTTCAGGAGATAATTCACGCAGTCTTGACACGACCGCCCCGATACTTTCCACGGCATCGTAGCTGTCCAAGACATCATGGCAGGTCGTTTCAAACTCCTCTTTCGGACGACCCGCAAAATTGATGGTACGGACTTCCTGCCCGTGCCCGCCGAGCAGGTAAAAGGGCGTACCGTTCCATTGTTCCTTTCTGACAGAGAGCGGCCGGGAGCATTCCCGTGTCTGCCGGTTCACAACGGCATACAGTTCCAGACTTTCCCCGCATTCCATACGCAGGATATGCCGGGCGAACTCCGTAAATGTCATGATTTTGATTCCTTCCCCGTTCGCCGTGAAGAAATCCTGTCTTGTCTGTTTCATAAATCCGTTTTTTTAAGAGTAGGTAATCGTTTTGTATAAGGGGTGGAATACTCACCTCGTTTTGAAAAAAAAGACCGCCGCAGCCGTAGCCGCGACGGCCCGTCATCATTATGGCATGTGATGAACAGGTTCTATTTTCGTTATTCGGCCTCGTAGTACGGTACGCCGTGCCTTACCACTGCTTTTTCCATTTCTTCCCACCAGATTTCACTATGGCGGTCATTGTCAAAATCTATGGGCTTTCTTTTACCGAGCCGCAGCCGGTCCCGTGTCTCCATTTCCGTTTCGTACACAATCTGTTCCATTTCTTCGTCCGTAACATGGTAGGTATCGAACGGCTCCGGCAGAGATTCCAACTCCCTGCGTGACAGCTCGGATTGCCCGCAGGTGAAAACCTTGTCATAGAAAGCGTCATCTTTCGGCGGCAGTTCGGGTTCCTGTTCCGGCAGCACATCCAAATAATCCGACTCGTACAGGTAGTTTTCGTCGCGCCCCTTCGTCTGCCGGTTGTTCTTGAACTCTTCCAGATCACTTTCCGTCAGGCGGAATTCCTTCTTCTTACGCCGCAGGTACTCCATCATGTTTTCGAGGGAGGAGAACGGGGCTATGAGCTCCATGGAAGAACGGTTGTGCCAGGCATCGCTCCGGTACAGCAGGTAGACCTGCGGGCGGTTCCGGGCCGCCTCCTTACGGTATTCGCCGAACTCATACAGGGCGTTGTCGAAACTTCCGAATGCCAGCCGGACTTTGTCTTCGACGGATATGGACTCCCGGCATTCCTCGAAACGGCGTTGCACGTATCCGATGAAATCCACGTCTTCCAGAGTCTCCATGACCGTGCTGTCATCAGTCGAGAGCGCGATGTCAGCTCCTGCGAAATTGTCGGCTGACAGCACGTGTTTCTCTTCATTGTATTCGTCTTCCGCCCTGCAGACGGCCAGACCGGGCGTTTCTGCCTCGATCTCCACGACCTTACGGAGCGTCTCTTCGATAGCTATCCGGTATTTTTTCATTGTATGATGTTTATTTGTTTCAGTTCACGTTTGTAGTTTCTCAATGACGGCTTGTGCCCTTTCTCCCTTACGATCTGGCGCATCTGTGCAAAGGTGTATGCCTTCTCCATGTCCAGGCCGTAGTCCGTGGCGAATGCCGTCATTCCGATATAGCAGAAGCCGAACTTCCGGTGCAGCATGTCGGCCGTATAAGGAGTCATGTCTTCCGCCAAGGTTACGGGGACAGCCATTCCCCGGATCTTGAACTTCAAGCCCTCGATAAGGGTCCCGCAGTTGTCGCTGTGGTAGGTCAGGTCCCTGCGGCGGGCGCAGTAACCGATGGTCTCACCCATGAAGGTGTTGCGGAAGATTTCCGTACGGTTCAGGTCCTTCAACTTCTCGACACCGTAATAGCAGACCGCCTGTACGGCTTTCAACGCTTTGTCCACACGGGGTTTGACAAAGCGGGGGTCGTTTTCCGCCACGATCTTTTCCAGCCACGTGCGGTGGAAGGTTCCGACAGGCACGTCGAACACCTTCTCCGGCGTGCAGTATTTTGAATCCGACCGCGTCATCATCAGATGTGCCGAGGACGGCTCGTATTGTTCTTTCAGGTAAAAGGCCAGACAGGTATTGCCGACTTTGCAGTAAGTATAGTCGTCACGGCTGTTTTTCAGCGACAGCATCGTGGTTTCCCCGCCGTAGAACTTCTCGGGCAGTCCGGTCTGTCGGCAGAACTCCGTGAGGAAATGTCCGGGGATGGCATGTGCATAACTGCGCTCCTGGTAGCACTCCTTCGCCATTTGCGGAGTGATGAACCGTTTGGCAAAGTCACAGATATGGTAATGACCGTAATCATACGCCGCCTGCGTGTTCGCGGAGCTCTGGAACTTTTTGGGCATCTGGCGGAACCAGCGGAAACTCGTCCCGTGCTCCATGCAGTAGTCGACAAATTCCCGCGTCCATACATTTTCAGGAAATTCGGGACAGTTGCCGTTTCTTCGGATGAATGCCTTGCACACTTCCACCGAGAGCAGGGATTGTTCAGTTTCCTCGTCGATATAGCAGTTCGTCTCCCGTTTGCTGTTATCGATGGCAATGACCAGTCTTTCCGGTGTCTTGAACCGCTTCGGCAACTCCCCGAACATGTAAGGGTGTTTCTCCATCAGCCGGTCCGCCAGCATGTCGTCCAGATATACCGACAACGGCTTGAAAAACTGGGGGTCTGTGATGAAGTTTTTTCCTTCGGTCGAACAGACAGCCGCATGGAGAATCTCATAGGAATAGAACCGGGCGGGAACAAGCGAGAGGTCATGTTCCGCCATCTTGCGGTAGTATGCCGCAGTCTTGAAACGGGACGGCACGACGGCATCGGTAACCGTGCTCAATATTTTCATCCCGTCGAGCATCCCGTAATAGAACTCTTGAGTCTTTACCTCAACGGGGACATATCCGAGGATAAGCCCCGTTTTCATGACGGCGTCTGTCCTGCTGTCCGTGTAATACGGGTCGTAAATATAGCTGCGCAAGGCCAGGTATGCCAGTTGCGCATCCCAAAGGCGTTCAGGTATGAAGGCGAGAATGTCGAAATCCCCGCGTCCGTTTCGGATGACCGCTTCTGCCATTTCTCGGGTAACCATTGCTTCGGGAACGGCCGTGATATTCTTCGGTTTTTTGCGCATGGCGTAGTCACAGACTGCTCCCGAACGGTACGCCTCCGGAATATTGCGCAGCTCGAAGCTGTGCCAGCTCTCCGTGCTGCCCGCGATGATTCGTTCTATACGTCCGGGTGTGAGGAAACGTCCCGGAATATGGCTCAGCACCTCTATTTCCTTGCTTTCGACGGCTGCTTCCACGATCTCTTCCGTGAACAGGTGTTCCGGCAGCCATTCTATGGCCGATACGATGTTATTGTGCCGCATACAGTTTCTTTTTAAGGTTGGACGAACGGACGATTCTCACAAGGCGGCACCCCCGGTAGACATAGAGTATCCTGGATTCCCGTTCGGCGAGTTCCTCAAGTCCCTGCCAGTGCTGCGGTGTATTTATCTTTTCGAGTCGGACATGGTTGTTCACATATACCGTGATCGGTTTCATGCTGTCATGGGAGGGCGTATCTTCGACGAAGAGCGGCTGTTCACAGTATTCTCCCTTGTCCATGACATGCCATCTGCCGTTATCGAACAGGAGGCACGTGTCCTCCATGCGGCCGAAAATGTCTGCGTTGTCCGCGATGCGTGATGCGGATTGCCGCGGTGTTTCCCGTCCGTCACGGATCTTTGAAAAACAGTGGACGGTATCGCCGGTTCCTGTCCATTTTCCATAGGGTGACGGTCCCAGTTTTTGTATGTCGCCCAGCGACAGCAGGGCATCTACCCGTCTGTCATTGGGATAGAACACCCGGAGTTTCCTCACAAGGTCTTTTGAAAGCGTCTCATGGAGCGCCTTGATGTGCCGGACACTGCCGTCCGGCAACAGTTTTCCGATTTGTATGCTCATAATAGTGCTATCTCTTGTTGTTGAAGTATAGCCGGGTCGTCCTTCTTTCGATTGACAGTCCGGCTTGAAAATTATGATTTACAGAAGTCTTCGGACTGGTATCCGGCCATGTCCGGTACGGAACCGCGTGTCATTCCGTCCTGTCGTCTTCCCGTCTTTTCATTTTCAGTTCCCTGCCGGTTGCCGTGCGGCAGAGCGGCAGTTTCCCGGAAGCGGTTTGCTTGCATCCCTCGACGAGCCGTCCTTCAGACACCATTTTCCCGTACATTTCCCTGATATAACGGTATGCCGGGGAGGTGTTCGAATAAACGGACTTCCCACGGAGTGTCTTGACACGCAGCTTTTCGACGAGTATTTCCAGCACCTGCTCCCGGCTCTTGTACAGGTTCCGGCGCTTGGTGCGGAAGGCGTCGAGAAAGACACCCCCGATAGTCATGTCATGAGTCTTGTGGTAATACGCGAGTTCTTCCTCCTCCGTCAGGTCGAGAATCTCGCCGTAAGTGTCAGTACGTAGGTACCGGAAGGTCGTTCCTTGTGCCAGAATCTTCTCGATAAGCTCCATGTGCTCTTTAAGAACAGGGCCCGATAACGATTGGGGATGACAGTACAGGCATGTCTTTCCGAGATACACCTCGGGACAACCGTCTTTGTATTTGTTTTCCTTGATGCTGAACCCTGTTTCCGTGAAAAGGCGCTTTACCTCGTCGAAGAAGCGTCCGGCTTTCTCTTCCGGCATGCGACCGCCGTCATAGCCGGACTCGACGCGGAAGTATGTGTCGATATATATCGGTGTGTCCATTTACAGTTCTGATTTTGATATGTTATATAAAGCATAGCCCGGAACCTCCCGCTCGGGTTCCGGGCATCGTTGAAAATATTCTCATAGACGTATGGAATCGAACACTTTGTCGATGTCCTCCTGCGCCAGCCCGATGTAGCGCCGGGTGGTTTCCAGGTTGGAATGGCGGAATATCTGGTTGAGCAGGATCAGGCCCTCGGCCGAGCGTCCCATCAGCTCGTAGACATAGCGCCCGAAAGTCTTGCGGAAGGTATGTGTGGAGAATGCCCTGATCGGCAGCCTGTACCTTACCTTGAATACCTTGAGCAGCCTGTTGATGTATTCCAGCGAGTAAGGTTTCCCGGTACGCGGGCTGAGAAAGATGTACTGTTCGGGGGCGGGTTGTCCGAGCATCTCGTACAGGAAACGGTTCTTCTCCTGCACGTCCCTGTTGAACTTGATCAGGCGGTTTTTCTTTGTTTTCTGCTCGATGCGGGTCATGGTGCTTTTTCCTAAGATGTCTTTCCAGCGCAGGGTCCTCACGTCGGAGGCCCTGCATGCCGTGCAGAACGACAGCCAGCAGTAGGTCTCCCACAGGTACTCGCCGTCCTTCTCAAGCCCGCGGACCAGCCTGTTATATTCCGCTATGGGCAGGTAGTCGGCTGTCGTCAGTTGTCCCTTGATTCTTGTCACGTGGCAGCCTTTTAAGATTCCGGCAACCCTTCCGAGAGCATCAGCTCGGCCAGCGCCCCGTTCTGGGGAATCATGGCCGGAATGTCCGTACGTCCGGGCTTGTAGATTTCGGTTGCCACGTTATAGATATCCCACGCCGTGAGCGTCTTCTTCTCTTCGGTGAGTTTGAGCAGGTCCTCGGTGAAGATGGAAATCTGGGACTGGTTCAGGGGATAGGTCTCCACCTTGGACGAAAGACGCTTGTCGGAACTGTCATGCGATACGCGCAATGCTGTCAGCAATCCGATGTAGGCGTACATCTCCACCGGGGTAATTACTTTCGCTTTCAGGCGGCGGATGCGTTCCCTGTCCTCGTTCATCTGTACCTCGAAGTTCGAGAGCCACTCGTCTACACGACCGAAAAGCTCTTCGGTGGTGACTTTGTCTTTCCCGTAGTTCGACACACTGCGTTCGGGGGAGAGGATGCACTGGTTGTGGCACACCCTGACGCACGGGCCGATGGCCGCCTGGATGCCGTCCTGATGGAAGGCGATGACAAGCGTCGTGGTCAGCTCGTCCGTTTCCCATTCCTTAATGCGGATGGTCGTATAAACGCGGCGCAGGATATGCGCCTCGACGGCCATCGCCCCGTACTTTTGTTCCACCTGGGGCAGGACGACCACGCCGGGCTGTGCCTTGTTCTTGTTCTGGGCGGCGAAGATTTCCTCCACCTCGTAATTCAGGTTGTGTTTCTGGCAGATGTCCGCCATGCGCTCTATCACCTCGTAATGGTAGATTCCCTTGAGCGGGTTGCCATAGATGTCATTTTCCTTGTGTGTGCGCCGGAGCGTGTCGAGCGTCATCACCTCGACGTTGTTGTTCTGGAAATCGAACTGCACGGGGGCGGCCGTTGTTGCTAATGCTGTTGCCATAATGATTGATATTAAAAAAGTTATACAATAAGAAAGGCGGTGAACCGTTGTCCATCGCCTTTCCGGAATTCATTTTGCGGTTTCAGGCAGGTAACGCCTGCATATCAGGTCCGTGATACTCGGGTAATACACGTTGCCATAAGTTCCGTATGGTCCGAAACGGGCAAGGAAGCGGAAGTAAAAATCTACCGGACGCCGGTAGCTCGTCTGTATTTTGGTTTTCAGCAGGCGGTAGGCGTACTCGTCAGAATTTTCCACCTTGACCTTGCGTCCGTTGAAATAATAGTTTCCCTCCTTATCTGAAGAAAACGATACCTCTTCCTTTGCCGGACGCTCGCCGGCAACGACCCTGAAGAAGTCCTCCAGGGAGCGGCAATCCTGGTATTCTACCGGAATCGTGTCGCCCTCTCGCAGTTTCACGTCCAGTTTGTCAAGCAGTGTCTTGATGGCGGGCGTGTAGATATTTTCGGATTGGAAGCATCTTGTATCCCGCCAGTATTTCTCGAAAAGAGAGCCGGTTTCAAGGAGTAGGAACAGGGTTTCACGCGCTGTCTGCGGTTTATCGGCCAGATATGGAATATACTCGGTCACCAGTATGGAAAGTGAAAGATACTCCTCCGGTTGCAGTTCGCTCTTCTGGTGCAGGTTACAGTGCCTCTCGAGCAGGGAGTCGATGTCGGCTTCCCGCAAGCTTTCGTCCGTCCATACCAGGCAACCTTCTTTCTTGCAGGCGGGACATTTATCCGCTCCATACGGCAGGAGCATCACCTTGCCGCAATCGGAACAGGTGACCAGGTCGCCTCGTTCCGTATAAACATCTACCGTTTCCATTCTCAATCCTCCGCGTAAGGCCATTCAAGGCAGCAGTCATTGCATACGGCCACGCCCTCGTCACTCAGAATGTCAATATCTGTGCCCCCACATTCGGGGCATACCGGTACCTTTTTCTTGTCCATTCGTCGCTCTGCCGCTTCTTCCGTCAGAAGCAGCGGCACCCAGTATGCCGATGTGCCGAAATCCCGTATCCCGTTTTCATCCTGTATGGGTTCACAACCTTTCGTTCCCATGTATTTCTGGGAGTCCGGCCAACACACGGCACGGTAACACTTGTCCCGTTCGGGAGATTTGCCGGTATGGCGTATATAGTCTTCCTCGGGCACGTAAAGCGCCCCGTTCTCCCCGCTTCCCCATGCCGGATAACCGGTTCCTTCTTCCTCGAAAGGAGCACTTTCCTCGGGAAATTCCACGAGTGCATATAACTTGTCATCCCATGCCAGGGAACACTCGCCGCAGTGGAACCGACTTTCGTGAATATCATAACGGATATTTTCCGAATTGCATTTCGGACAGATAATGTCTTTTGTTTTTACTTTCGGGAAACTCAGGATTTCTCCGGCAATGATTTCCATGCTGGGCCAGAACAACTGTTCGCAGTAATCGTCGGCCATCTTTTCCGCCAGATTCTGCATGTCGTCATCGCTGATCTTTTCCACATCGAAACCTTGTCCTTCCAGGTCATCGCGGTGGACGGACGTGATAGGGAAATACCCGGCGTTCAGCTCCCGGATAAATTGTCTTTCCTCTTCTGTCGGTTCGGGTAAGTTGTTGAAATATTCCCTGAGCCGTTGATAAAGTTCTCTTACCATAATTATATTCCTGTTTTTAATCTAATATCCACCAGTCGAGGACCAGTAGTTCCGGTCCATGATTTTTTCAAGTTCGAGGTCGGAACGTTCTTTCCAGAGGTCGAAGTCATCAAGCAGCTCCGTTCCGTCCTCCAGAGAAAGCACAGTATCCTCATTGTCAAACAGATAGTCTTGTATGTCATATCCGGACGGATAACGGTTTTCCCGGATGATTTCTTCTGCAATTTCCTTGTCCATTCGGTTGCCATTTTTTCAGTTCGCCGGTATTGTAACCGGATTCATTTGTTTTGTCTTTTCCTTGTAAAACCTGTCGATGGCAAGGAAGTAGTCCTCCGCATCCCAATCAGTGCCCGCATGCTCAGTCTCGAATTCTTCCGCCCACTGGACGATCTCGGCATTGACGGCACGGGAGTCCCTGTCCTCCCACAGGTTGTCCGCCCCGGCATTGTAGGCAAGGTCCACGACAGCCTCCTGCAACTTGTTGTAGCCGTTACACTCTCTACCGTTGGAACGCAGCCATAAGTCCACGTCGACGGCATCCTCTTCCGTCGTCCCATTGTGCAGGCACAGGCACTGCCCGTTGCCGTTATGGCATACGAGGACCGGCCGTTTGGTGTCGGGGCATATCCGTACCAGCAGCTCATTGGCGGCAAGTGTTTCCGTATCATGCCCATTGAGCATTGCAGGAAGCGCCTGGCTGACCAGACTCAGGATTTCCTGTTCCTCCTTTGTCCCGGACGGCTTGGAAGCCAACAGGTTCTGTATGCGTTTAAGAAGATTGTAAATCATAATCAGCAGTCATTATGTTCTTTCCAGATTTTACGTTTCTCGTCATAGCCCTTGTTTTCCCACCATTCATTGCAGGTTTCGGCAAACCCCTGATGGTTGTCTCCGGCCGGACACTTGTCCTGACGGCAACCCGTGATCTGTTCCATTTGATTTGCGTCCAACGAGTTCCACCATTCCTCCATGCGTTCTTTGAACTCTTTTAAAGTACAGAATGGCTGATGGTCCTCGCATTCGTCGCACCAGTTATCATAGCGGTCTATACCCGTGGTACCGATGAATGTACGGGCATTCGGATCCACCCATGCCTGGGTCTGTATATTGTCTGAACCGCACCCCTCGCATACGACAATCTCGTCGTCATTGACATCAGCGGAGATGAACCCGTGTTCTTCCAGCCAGTGGGCAATCTCAAGCAATCCCTCGGTCTGTACCTGTCCGATGGGCTCATCGAAATCCTCGCCGGCTTCGCCGTTGAGCGTGCAGAGCAGTTTGCCGTTCCCGTCGATGAAAAGTTCATAAACGGTCGCACTTTCATAACCGCCGTATCCGTAAAAAGCGGAATTGTGGACCACCACTATCGGGGAGGTTTCATACTCCGCTGATTCCGCCTCCCGGTAATGTACGCCGCAGTTGCGGTAGAACGTGCCGATGATGTTGTTCTCCTTCTTCACGGCGTCGCGGATTTTCTCCATAAGTGATCTTCTGATGGAGATGATACTGAGGTGCGCATAATCCTTACGGAGACGTCTGTACACTTCCTGCTCGAAGTTGCCTCGAACAGAGTCGAAAGGGGATACGCCGGCGTTCTCCCGGATATATTTGTCCTCGTTAAAGTTGTAGCGCCGGCAGACAATATTCTTGACGCGGCGGAATTCCTCTCCGGCAAATTTGAGGATACTGTTCTCGCCTAGCGAAGTCGGAAAATAGCAGCGGGGCATGTGCACTGTCATTTCACGGTAAAGTGTGTCATCGTCTTCCGGAAAGGTTCTGTCTGTTTCCGGCTTTGTAGGTTTTTCCTGTTCCATGTTGCTTGTTTTTTATCTGTAGTTGAACAATTTCCGGTTTGCCGCCCGTTGCATGGCGGTCACCATATTCTTATGTCATAATCTTTAAAATAGTATTCCAACTCTTTTAATCCTTCCAAAGAGTGCAGCTCGTTCTTTCCGGTCACTTCGATGTCGACGGATACTGCATTTTCATCTTTGATGTTTACTTTGGCATTGTCAAATACGCATCTTACATATTCTGCAATGCATGAGGCAGGCAGGTCGTTTTTTACAATATTAAGTACCATATTATTTATTGTTCATTAAATGTTTGCTACGTCCATAAACCGGGCACCGCTTGCGGTATCTGCATTCGCCCCGGGCCGCGTCGGTATGCGCCCGGTGCCATTCATCCCAGCTCTTCACTCCATTGTCTGTAAGGAATATGATCAGTTGCATGCAGCAGAAACCGCGTTCCTCACGTTTCCGGTCATGAAGGTTGGCCAGCCCGTTATCTTTAGGTTTCATACAGGTTTGATGTTACGGCAGGTTTGCTCGAAACGCCTTCATGGCATATCATTAAAACCATGAGACATGCACATAGGCATCGCTTTGGTCACTGCCGTTGATTAGACAATCGAGTACTTCGATAAACTTTTCCCGGTCCATCCCGACCTTTGCCAGGCAGGAATAAAATTCTTCGGCATTCTGCCGGAAGGTTTCATCCTGTTCTGAGATATGTTTTCTTAGCTGCTGCAGACCCGAACGGGCTATTTCGAAGTCATCGGTATAGGCGTCTTCTGCGGAGTTATCAACTTCGAACATTGTCAGGATATCATAAAAGATATCCTGACCGTCCCCGCCATACATACCCGGATATTTGTATTCGATTTGCCAAACTCTGGCTACATGTAGTTTTCTGGCCATTATCTTTTCATTTTTCGGATTTGTTGTCTTATGCAGTGCAGCATCAATTCGATACCACGGATGCTTTCCTCATTCTCTTTCAGTTTGTAATAGTAGGCGTTCGCTTCGTCGTAGTCTTCCCGTGCCTTGCGCAATCTGCATTCCTTGGCGTCACGGACCTGTTCATGGGACAGGTCGTAACCGATGAACTCGTCCATGAAACAGGAAACCGTACGCCCGTAATAGTGGTCCGTGCGGGTTTCCACCGCAGTACGGATGATGTCGTCGCACCGCCTTCCGAGTGTCCGGAGTACGTCGCTGATATGCCGGTCATGGTACTCGTAACCGAAGAAACGGGTATACCACTCGTGTTCCTGCCGGTTTGTCTTCCCCGCGTAATACTCGTACCATTGGGCGTCGCACTTGGTGTGCCTCTGGGTAACCTTGAATATGGCATACTCTTCACCGATCCATGTAAAACGTGAGAGTATCTCACTCGCTTCTTCCTCATAGTAGCTATCCCGCCAATTCAATTCTTCGGTCTGGCTGAGCGGGAGGAATGACTGTTTGGTGATCCACTGCCCGAAACCTTTGTGCGTGACATGCGGAAGCACTTTCACGACCTTGCTCCATGCCTCGTTGCAGGCTTCATCCAGTGAAGGGAAACTTTCAGGAAAGCGTTCCCTGTCCGTTCCGTCTCGCAACACCTCGTTCCAATCTTTGTCGCAGACAATGAGGGTGAGGTCCTCCCTCACATGGCAGTCGCGTTCGCAATAGCCGTAGGGAGCATCGCAGAGCGTGTACCACTCCTTCGGTCCATAACCGTCGTCACGTCCCAGATAGCGTCTGGGCTTCCCCTTCTCTGTCTGCACCTCCCATACTTCCGTGCAGTTTCCACGGTCGATATGGTGCAGGCGTACCCTGATTTCCTTGTTATCTCGTTTTTCTTCCATGTCGTTCATTTTTAGTATGGCCTGTCTTTTTCTTTTCGAGAATCCGGTAGATTTCTTCAAGGTCATGCTCATTGTCTATCGGTTGCCCGTATTCCGTATCCACGATGACCACCCTGGCATTGGCCAGGTGACATCCTGCTATCGTCTTGTCATAGTCGCTCCATTCAGGATTGATTTCTGTTACCGTGTCAAATTCAAGTCCGTATGATGTCTTCATTGTATTTCCAGTTATTATGCGTATTTTTCTATTTTATGCTGCCGCTTTGTTCTGCCCGTCGATAATATGCCTGCATTCGGCTTCCAGTTCTTTCATACATTCCGTACCATAGAATCCCCAACAACTGTCCAGTTCATTGTCATCGTCACTTTCCGGCATGATGCGATACCCGAAAACTTCCCCGGTATAGTAGTTGTCAAGGGTACTGATTTCGTCTTGCAGGTATCCCTCGATCCGCTTCCTGCGTTTCGCGGTGATGTTCTTCCACCCGTATTCCCGGCGCACCTTGTCCAACGGTACCGCGATGATTCCGAAAAATCCGGAATCCCACGGGCAGCTGAACGGCGAGGTGGATATTGTAATGCCGCCATGGTCGTAGAGGTAGACCGGCAGGGCGATATATTCCTTCAGGAACGATTCCCGGAAATTTCCGATATGCCCTTCAAAAACCTTGTCGATATCGAAGTGGTCATCAAACTCCTTCTCCGGGCGGTAGCGACGATGTGCCGTATAAAGCGTACCGAGATTGTCATACGCTTCACGCGGGCTTCGGGCGTCATCATCATAATAGATGTTGATGCGATACCCGTTATATTTGATTTGATTATATAGATTCATTTGCCTGGGTATTATGTTTTGTTACAAAGTCTTACAAATTGTTCCGTAATCTCGTCCCGCTCGAACTCGTCGCAGTTCAGGTCGAAGAATATACCCGAAGCCGCGAGCATGTCACGGGCTTCTCCGTAGGTAAGGTCGTTCCTGTGCCTGTATCTGTCCACCATATCCCGATGTTCGGCTTCCGCCCGGTCGTGCAGCCTCATTTTATACTGCCTGTACCATGCGGGGAACTGTTCCTTGGAAACCATATGTTCCAGCTGCAAGTCCCGGTATCTTCCCGGTGCCAGCAGGATGTGGCTGTCAATGTAGGACTTCGCCTCGGCTATGATTCCCTCCCTGGTGAAGGGACGGTGGGAGCGTGCCGTGAAATGCACCCATCCACCATGCAACGGGTGTTCGATTTCAATCTGCACACCCTGCCTCCTGACATGTACCACGATATAGGCGGTCTGGCCGGGGAACATATCGTCCTTGAGGCTCACTTCCCGGCAGGCCGGCGGGTCAACATGGATGTAGTGGTCCTGCCTTGCGCCCTCGAGGAACCTTTCAAGCTGCCGCATCGACTGGCAGTAGATGAATGTCCCCACGCGGCACTGGCCTCGGCGGATGTCGCCGTAATAGTACTTTCTTGCCCTTGCTCCGGTAATGCGGGACTCGTCCGATGCCTCGAAATAGCTCCGGTAGGTATCGTCCGTACGGCAGAAATCATATATTTCCTGAAAAGTCCTTGTTTTCATTTGTTACTCCTTTTTATGTATTGTCTTCTTCCGGCGGGGGAAATTCCCCCGTCCTGTAAAATATCTCTCCGAGACGGTCAGCCTGTTCCGCCAGACCTCTCTTCCGGACAGCCGACACGGCATCGCATGCGGCCTTTTCGTACATGCCCAGCAGTACCGCCTCGGGCAGGCGTTTCGTCCGCCACACCTCCTGTGCGGTGGCGAGCATCTCCACCTCGCAGCCCAGATGGGCGGCTGTGAGGATAATGACGGCATTGCCGATAAAGTTCGGTATGCGTTCTTCCTGTTGTTCTCCTTTCATTGTTCCGTGCCTTTAATCCGTTTCGAACTCGTCTTCATAGACCTCGATCTCCTTCCCGCTCTCGCAGATGCGTACCAGCCAGGTGTATTGGAGCCGTTCCAACAGCTCTATACGGCGATAGCCCTTGTAGGGCACTTTCAGCGTTGCAATGTCTCCCGGTTTCATGTCAGGCGGGTATTTCAAACTGGACATGGAAATGGAATTCGCTTATCAGGCTGCAGATCTGCGGTACTGATTTAGGATCCTCCCCGTAAGGGTAGAAGATGGTCCGGCAACGTGTCAGGCATCGGATACCCTGTTTTCGTAACCGGTACAGCAGGTAGGCCCTGCGTCGTAGTTGTTTCTTGCTCATCGTATAAAGGATTATGTCGTTTTGATTAGAATAGCGGTGTGGTCGTCAAACAGGGGCATCTCTTTACGTTTTCGATGTAATGCCTCCATTGAAAGATGCTCATCTTGTGTTAACAGGGATGAGCATCATTTCAATGGAGGGAGTACTAATTTATTCTGACCCGCCACACCGTGCCGCCTACCGGGCGGATGGAGATGACGGCCTATTTCTTACGCCATGCCGCCATCTTCTTTTTGATGTTGATATTGTTGTCCGCCAGCATTTTTTTCAGGACTGCCAGCAACCGCCAGCCTTCTCCGTTTTTATACTCTTCCGCCTTGGCTGACAGGAACGCCAGTGACTGGTACTTGTCCAGACGCCGACCCCGGTCATTGACAGCCGTGCAACCGTGGAAACGAATCAGGTTCTGCATGGTAAAGAACGCCCCGGCTCCCTTATAGGCATCCATCCATGCCTTGCTTTGAGGAGTGCCCCATGGCAGCCGGATACGACGGTCATTGAACTGTCTGACCGCGTTGTAAAGCTGTGTGGCGTCCAACGCGTGCCTGATGTGGGTTATCGCGATGGAAAGCGGGTAGTACAGTTTGGATTGCAGGTCCTCCACGAAAATATTACGGCCGTGTATACGCTTGTAGGGAACTCCCTTGCATTTTCTTGTTTCCAGGTTGCCCACGTGTTTTTTCAGCGCGTTGACATAGTCGCTCGCGATGGCCAAAACCACATCACGGTTGAACCAGCGGTTTCTCTCGGCAAAACCCGTGATGTCCTTGTGTTCCATCTTCATCTGGGCGTGCAGCTCGTTCAAGAGCATTTTCCACTGGTAATCATAGCCTTTCCGGTGAATCATCTCGGTCACCCCTGCCGGCTCTTTTTCACGGTAATGCGTGTATGACATCATATGGAACATTTGTGCCATGACCCACCGGCGGAAGAGTCGGTTGTTGGGAACGGTACCCTGTGCCATGATGCTGCCGAATATCGGGTCGTTGTCATCCAGGATGGTAAGTTTCCCGTCTTTGTTGGAGGCGATATACTCGCCGCCCTCGGCTCCCTGCATGGCGAACAGGCAGCTCACGTCCACACCGGCACCGCGGAGTGCCTCGATACGCTCCCGCGCCCCTTTGGGAAGTCCGGCGGGAGAATTATGGCCGGCCACCACCGGATAGACGGTGCCCAAATCCGAATTCTTGCCGATAACGGTGCCCGTGGCGGCAAATTCCTTGTCCGCGATGGCGAATTCCGTGCCGCATCCGGGGCACAGGACTTTTGTTTCTTGTTTCTTTCTGCTCATTGTGAATTTGTTAATAGTTGATTACTTCCGGGTTCCACCCATTTTCTGAGTATCACCAGGTCCTTGTCTTTTTCGCTTTGCCAGAACCATTTGCCCATCGTTTCGGGATTCCATGTGAACCCGCCTATAATCCGGCAGAGGATATAGAATTCCAGCTCGAATTGCGCGGTATCCCGGTGTTGCCCGTACAGCATGTCCCCGTCCTCGAGGTCACTTTCGGGCAATGCCATGAAATACCGGCGGGACTTGCTCTGGCTGCGCTCCGATGGTATCGAATGTTTATAGCGGCGGTACAGCTCCTCCACATCCGTGAAAAAATCCCCGCAGCCGTACTCCGGCAACCACGGAGCGCCATCATACCTGCCGTTCCGTATCATGTGTCTCCCGTTTACTTTTAAACTTCTGGACTGGAAATCAATCCGGAAATTTGCGCCGTTCTCTATGGCGGTGACGGTTTCTCGGTAAATATCTTCCATTTTCTCACCTGTTTACAATTAATGGCACTCAAACCCCTAGCGCGTATCTTTATAGTCCTGATAAATACAGTAGGACTTCGGTCCTGAACCAGGTAGTTGCCTGGCTCAGGACCAAGCTTGAATACTGTATCTTGAATTTGGGTCCCTCGTGCATATGCGGTCGCGCTACCTTCTGTTCAGGGGACTCATCCGGACGGCACATCCCTTTAAAAACCTGATACGGGCCGCGAGTACAGCTGGAACCTGTGTCATCTGTCGTGTTAGCAGGAGATGACACAGGCTCCAGCCGTGTGAATTGCGGCTCTGTTGAAATCCCGGCCTTGCCCCCTTTGCCCTGTGCTGTTCTTTTTGCGGTTCCCGGAATGCCGGCACGTTCCTTTACAGGTCCGATGTCTGCTGTGGCGGAAGCCGGAATGGCGCCGTCGTATAACGTTAGGGATACGACGGCGCGAGACGGGCTTATCGGGGACAGCAGGCTGAATCCATTCCCCCGAACCGCACGTTCCCGTGCTGGAAAAGACTGAAAGTTCTCATAATACCGGCACATGGCTTTATGCTTCCGATGTATCCCGCGTATGGGTCTTCTGCGGAGTCCGAAGGCGACGGTCAGCCGCCTTCAGACTCGGAAAGAAGACGTTGGTACGCGGGATGCCCAAACCTATTCCTTGAACTTTCCCGGTGTGCTCCGGTAACGGGTGCGGGACAGACGGCACATGACTTTAATTTCCCGATACATTACAGGCGCAGCCAGAATCGAGATGGGATTAACCGGGTGTTAGACCGGTTAATCTCGATATGGATTCTGGTTATAAGCCTGTAACGTTGAATAGCCTGCCCGTCCACCCGTTCTGCCGTGTGCCCGGCGTAACTTATAGCGATGCCACCAGCGTGTTGTACACCGCCCGGCTGGTCAGAAGGGCGTTACGCATGCAGCCGACAGTCAGGTAACCCGGTATGTCCCGGTCTGTTTTATCGCGGTTGGCCTTCACGTTGCGTCCCCGTCCCCGGACGATGCAGCCATCCGGTTTGGTTCGGACATATCCCAGACCGCCGATCTTGCACCTGCCCGTCTGAATGGCTCTAAAGCAGTCCATCACGAACTTGTTCAGCTCGTTGAGGTCACTCTTCACATTACAGACCGGCAATACCTGTATCGCCCAGCTGAACTCGCCCTTGTACAGGTAACGGTTCACGGCGTCCACGGCTTTTGCCAGTGTCGTGTCCCGGCAGCGGATTGTCCGCCGCTCGATCTCGTGCTGGAAGGTCTTGATGCGTGATGACGAGAGCGAGACCATGCCGCCCTTGATACTGAATCCTAAGAACTTGAACCAGACATCGGCTGCCAGGTATTCCACTTTCTTGGGATTTAGCTTCATGGATTTATCTTCCAGGCGTTTTTGGAGTGTGTCCATCGCTTTTTCATAATCCTTGCCGATAAAAAGCATATCGTCGGAATACCGGACGTAGTAGCCGTTCATTTGTGACAGTTCCCTGTCTAGGTCGTAGAGCAGTACATCCGCCAGCCAGCTAGCCACAGCACAACCCTGTTTCAAGGATTGATACTTGCTTTGCAACCGGTTATCTTCATCGAAATAGAGGTCCGAGTGGTAATATTTCCTAAGTACGTCTATCAGGGCAGACTGGCCGTGTTTGGCCTCCACCTTGTCGAACGCCTCGTCGATGAACCGTATCGGAACACTGTCGAAGTATTTGGAAAGGTCGGACTTCCAGCCCAGACAGCCGCTATTGCCGGTTTCTGTCATCCGGTGGCTGACTTCCGTAACTACCTTGCCGCACCCTATACCGGTCTGGTAGGACTTGCACGAAGAGTGCAGCATCTCCGGCATCAACTCGAAGAGCAGGTCGTTGGCGATACCCAGTACTACGCGGTCCATCGGCTCGTTTACGTACACTGTGCGGAACTCACCGTTGTCCTTGGGTATCTGCGCCGTGTGGGGAGGGGAAATCTCGTACTTTCCCCGGCGCATGGCATAGGCCATCGCCATACGGGTATGCTCGTCGGTCAGCCGAATAAGTTGGTCTTTCCTAATGTCTTTCAGCACGCCTTTCTCAATGGCCTTCGTCCACTGGCCTATGTCGAAGAACATTTGCAATATCTTGTCTTCATTCATAGCACTCAAAACTTTTTTGGGAAAGGATAAAATTCAGTATGTCCATGCCGGATTCTACGTCACATTCCTGCTCGTACTCCTCGCCCGTGTAGTAACTGTAACCCATGATGAAGATTTTCCCGTCTTTCCGGAGCGACGCGTTCGTGATGACCAGTTCCACGGGGTCACGGTCCACAACATGGAGATAGGTCGAGGATTGTTCACCGTTGTCATCAAGGCTGCCGCCACACTCGGAAAGCAGCTCCACGGACAGGGCGTAACATTTTTCATTCAGGGCTTTCTCCGCCACGTGATGGTTGTTCATCTCTTCCGTAAGTGTTCGGATGCGGTCACCGCGTCTCTGCTCGGGAACCGGTTCGAAAGCGGTTTCGAACATCCAGACAGGCATCCATTTATGGAAGACGGCGGGTCCCAAGCGGCATATGTAAACTTCATCGTTCTCTTTCTCCGTCTCCGGGATATCCATTCCCGAGGCTCGTGCTGCCGCTACGCTCATGCGCTCGAAACCGCCGAGGCAGGAAGGTGCCGACTTCAAACGGTAGGGACGGATGTTTCCTACAGGGACACCCATTGACATAAGTAGCATCCCCTTAAAAGTGTCGGTAACGGGAGTGGTTTGCTGTTTGTTCATTCTTTTATTCATTTTCTGGTCTTTGTACATACATTATGATTTCTCACGCATCCTCCGCAAGGGCTACAAGCCGCTCTTCCGGCAGCAGGAACTCCTCGTCCGTGAAGTAATAGCAGATTTTCCGGTCCACGGCCTCCGCCTCGTCCGATATGGGTGCGCCGTCTTTGCCGACCAGCACGTCTTGCAGACCCGTTACAGAGACTAGGGTTTTGTATTCCCCGCCCGTTCCACGGAACAGCGTCAGTTCCCTGACAAAATATTCCCTGTCATTCCATGTGATAATCTCAAACATTTCCTCCACTTCCGGGAACAGCCGGCACAGGACCGGAAACAGTTTGCAGGCATCGCTCCGGAGCATCAGGAAGACACATTCCATCAGGCATAGTCCGGCATCTTTGAGCATGGGCAGCAATACGTCCGTGCCTGCTCCGTTTGCCTCTGCCACTATCAGGGCTTTCCAGTATCCTTCCTGGAATGAGTCCGTCCAAGGGATGAGTTCGGCTGCCCTGACGGAATAGGAAACCGCGATTTCTTCCGGATTGTCCTCGTCCGTGGAAATCAGTCCTATTTTCGTGTCATCTTCGACAGGCTCCTTTACCGGCAGGCAGACTTTCATTTTCCGGAACGTGTCCGTGTCCTCGTCCGCCCAGTTGACAAAGCCGCCGAATCTTATAAAATCATATCTGCTCATTTGTCATTATTGTTTATTGTTATTTACCTTACAATTCTTCCGGTTCTCCATCGTTGATACTCCGGTAGAAACGGTCTCCGTCCGCCCACTTCTTGGCGGTGATAGCCAGCTCGAAAGCTTCCTCTATGGAAAGGCCGTCGGCGGGAAGGGCATCAAGGAGTTCTCCCATGCATACGTCATTCTCGCGATACTCTTTCTGCACCTTTCCGAGTGTCATTCTGCCCTTGTCCGTCTTTTTACGCCACAAAAGCATCTGTTGTATCCAATTTTTCATGCGATTCTTTTATTAAAGGAAATCCTTGGCATAACTGCGGGCTTCATTGAAAGTGTTGAAGCCGATTCCACTCATGCAAGAGATTGCCCAGTATCTTAATTTCCTGCTTTCGGCACGGGCAAGATAGATTTGCCCGATACAAATCCCGTCTTTGAGAATGTCATGCCGCTTGTCTTTTGTAATCCGTACCATGTTCCGACATTCACTTGTCCATTTTCCAAAATCCGTAATCGGACCCGTCACCGAGATGAGCACCGAAATAGTACCCCTCCGGTGAGTAACTATCGAGCGTGTCGAACAGCGATTCCAGCAATCCCGCCGCGTCATCGCTGTTCCACCAGTCTGCTTCTTTGTCCTCCATGGCATGGGCGGGGATGGCATTCATCACCTGCACGTACTCCGGTGTGTCACGGATAACGTCCAAGAACGCCGGAATCAGGTCCTGCGTGCGCATCGTGCCGTGGGAGATACTCTCTCCCGGCACGGCATGGAGGCGGTTTTGTGTCCTCTCGTCTATGAACATGGCATTTAGATAAAGGGCAGACGGGTATCTTCCAGCATGGAGGCCAGCATTTGACACATCTCGTATGAAGCACGGTTGCGGTCGTCAATGCAGCGTGAATCACGCCCTGCCATAGCGGTAATGGAAGCCTTTACCGTTCTGAAGAATGTCTGTTCCAGTGTCTTGTGGAAATAAGGAAGAGCCTGGGCGAAACGTTCGGACTTGAATCCCAAATCGTTCATGGCGTATTCCAGCTGTTTGGCCGCCTTGTACTCGCGGCTGTTCTCCAGGCTTTCCGGAATATCACCGAACTGTGCGGTCCGGAGCTGGCGTTCCAGTTCGATGACGGCCACCGAAAGCAACAGCTTGATGGCTTCCGGGTTGCCGATACCGTGTTTCTGCCCGTCAGCGGTATGGAACTCGATCAGGTTTACACTGTTATTCTCTTGTAATTCTTTGTAGCATGCGAGGGTCTTGCTGAGCGCTTTTGCTTTCTCTTTATCCATAATTTTATCTGATTTGATTGTTATTGCACACAAGTACGTCCCCAACGATGAAGTCTTTCGACGCCGGGTGATGAGCACGGAATATCCTGCTCGCTTCAAGATTGAGGGACAGAGGGATAAGTTTGCCTTCCTCGTTGACGACCATTGTCGTGCTCCCGTCCAGTTCCACCAGTTCGATGTAGCCGCCGACAATCGCCTGCATCTCCTCCAGCGTGAAGTCTGAGCCATTGGCTGGCTGCACGGGTTGGCGTGTTCCGTCCGTTTTGATGATTTCTGTCATAGTTGCTTTGAAATTTTAAGATTCATGACTCGCCAGTATATCCAAAATCTGTTGCAAAGGGAATTTTTCAGTATAGAATCGCTCGTCGGTATGTTTGCCGTACGCCCGGTATCTGGCTTCCCCGTTTGCAAATACCGCCAAGATATGACTGACCAGCACATTGTCCGGCGGAACCAACCTTTCCAGTTCCGTTTCGGTCAGTTCCACGAAGCACCAGTTATTGTCTTCCGGCAAGTCCTCGCTGCCCAGTATCCCGTCCTCGTCCGGCTGGTAAAAACCAACCGATATGTCATAAAAGTTCAAAGACTGGAAACTGATGTCATCCTTGAATGGCTTGACGGCTTCCAGCCTGCCGGACTGTGTCTGTCTCCACTCTTTTGACAGGTACACGATTGCAAAGTCGCAGCAATCCCATGCACTGTCAGTTCCTGCCTTGAGCAGGAGGTATGGGGTAGGTTCATTTGAGATTTTCATCGTATTTCCCTCCTTTTATGCCACGCGTGATACCGTTTCACGGTGCGTAGCTGGTTAATGATATGGCCAAAAAGCTCGCGTGAATAGATGCGGTAATGGAACACAGCCGAATACTCGCATACATTGCCGTGAAAGTCCACGTGGGAGCGGTCATCCGCAAAGTCGAACAAGTCGCCCTGGATTTCCAGCGTGTATTTGTTCTTCCGTAGCCAGTCAAAAAACTCGAAGATGTCCTTCTTTTGGGAGTAGAAAGTGCAGTATTCGTAGCGGTTTCCGCGCAGGTTCCTCAGCAATGCCGCCATCTCGTTCCGTTCCCGGCGGTCGCCAAATTCGGATCCCGTCCGAGTGGCGAGGTTCTTCAGGAAATATATTTTACCTCCATACTCGAAATAGTACGGTATGTAGGTGACCGTCTTTTTGTACCAATTGACATATTTGACAAAGGAAGCCTTCTTGACGATGGCGGGATGCAGGTTTACTTTCTCCATGTGTTCCCGAATCTGGCGGTAGATTTCCGCATTGGAAAGACGTATGGGACGTTCCGCCCGGAAATACCTGCCGTCCGACTCGAAACAGAGCGCGTACAGGTTTCGGTAATACGGTTCCCCGACAAAGAACCAGTCGCTCTGCATGCGGGCCGGAGGCAGGCATTCCAGCAGTTCGTAATAACGTTCCTCCGTAATTTCATGGAAGGGCTTGCAAAGTGCCCGGGTATAACGCTTCACAAGCAGTGTCATGCGTACCGGTGATACAGCGACCAGGTACGGGTTCTTCTCCCTTTCGCGCAGTGCTTCCAGCGTCTCGCCGCCGTAGTCGCTGTGCATGTCATCCGACATCGACGTGAGGCATGTCCCGTCGAAATAACGTGAATCGATGATGTATCTCATGGGCACTGGATTAAATGGTTATTTTCAACACCTGACCGGCGGCATATTCGGCATTGCGGGTGAGCTGGCGCTGCCATGCCTGGTTGCGTGGCGCCCACTTGAAAGCGTTACGCTTCAAGGTTGTACGCATATCGGTATCGGGTATTTTGTCGAAGAGGATTTGCAGGCGGTCTTCTTCGAAGTTGTAGACCACCTTGCCGCCATCGAACGGAATCTCACGATTTTCACGGCTTGCCCGTTCCTGCTGCTTTTCCCGCACCTTGCGGACGAGTTCGGGATACTTGAAGATTGAATGGCGTGCCGTGACGACAGGTTTCTTGACTTTGTCGTTCCACTCTCGCAGACGAGCGACGGCACGGTCGATGATTTCCACGTTGCCATGGTTGACATAGGTGGAGAGTCGCCCGGCGAGGTTGCTGACGAAGAGAGCCCGGCTATAGCCTCGTGCCGTACCCGTATCGATACCGTGAATGGTCGAGGCGGCATCGTCGATAAAGGCTTTGACCTTCTGCCACTCCTCCTCGAGACGCTGTTCTTCGGGCTTGGCCGCTTCGGTAGCCTTGCGAATCGCTTCGAGTGCACGTTCTCGCCATTCCCGGAACGCCGTGACGCTCTTGGCGTGGCTGTTGCAGGCCTTTTCGTTGCGGCCCGTGTTGAAGCGTGCAGGTCCCGTAATCATCGCGCTGGCACAACGGCTGTTGGCGGCGATCATGGCAGAGAAATAGCGTTTGTAGTTTTCCATGTAACGTTCCCGCTGCTGCTCGGGCATCGACTGCAAATCCTCGTGCAGTTCCTTTTCGTGCGAGGCGATGTCTGACTCACCCCGCTCGTCGGGTGAGAAGGAGGTGAGGTTGTAGGAGCTGCACGCCTGCTTGAAATATTCTTCCAGATAGCCCGGGTGCGCCACTTCCACAACTTCCCAGTCCTTGAAGTCCGCCGGGGCGAGGATTTCTTCCTTGCCCGGATTCCCTACAAGATGGGAATAGCTGCAATACCCGTGTCTCTTTCCCCTGAAAAGAAACGCTACCGGTTCGCTTTCCGGGGCATCCACACGCCGCACCATGGTCACACGATGGGCATTTTCCTTTGTCAATAATGTTGTTTCCATACCTTTCTTCTTGATTTCGTTATTTGATTGTTTCCGATTTTTATTGTTGCTTCATCCGGGCGGCATGGTCCATTACAGAGGCGAACCCCACCTCGATACCTATCTGGTATCCGCCCTTGATAGTCGATTCCAGCTCCGCCTCGCTTTCGATCAGGGATTCCGAATCATCGGCATAAAGCCTGTACAGGGAGAATACGTCTGCCTCCCATAGCTTCCGGGCATTTTCCGCCGATACAAGCAGCCACACGAAACCGTCCTCACGGGTTACCTTGACGGCGGCTTCGCTATGGCTCAGAGTCCGCCACTCCTTGATGTCCAGTGCCACCCTCCACACGATATACATCAGCGCATCGTGGCGGCTTTTAATATCAGGGGAATCGCACAGGCGGCTGGCCACATCTTTGAGTGTCCGGAAAGAGTCCGCCATGAACTGCTCCACGACATACGGCTTTTCGGCAATGGCGGAACAGGCATCGTCCGCCCTGCCTGATTCCGGAACGGTCTGAATATCCTCCTCTTCAAGGAAGATTTCACGGTGCAGGTAGTCCAAGTAGTAATATGATTTCATTCCGCTTATTCTTTGGGGGTGAAAGTGATTCTCGTGTGCCCGTCATAACCGAAGGACGGTTTCAGGCCGAAGGCTTCGGCATCACTGCTGATGCAGCAGATGTCCCAAATCTCCAACCCTCCGGCGCAGGTTATGACGGTATTGTTTTCAGATATTTGCGGCGACTTGTCTTTCAATGCAGCCCCGCCGCAGATGCCGCGTAGAATAACACCACGCTGGTGGGTAGTAAGTTCTTTCGTTTCCATAGACCTAATCTTTTGCTTTTACACCGAACATGTTCTCCATTGTACTGGCGAGGGCTTCCTTGAAACCGTCGCTTACGCCCCAGTATTCAAGTAACCCGTTGCCGATGACCTGCATCTGTTTGTCGGTGGGCATATCGCCATCATACCCGTATTCCTTGAGCAGGGCACGGCTGATGATGACACCTTTTATCTCGTTGATTCTATGTTCCTCTCCCATAGCCGTTAATACATCTTTACCCGCAGACCAGATATCTGCTTTCTCGTTATTTCTGTCATTTTCTTTATCCGTTTATAAAAGCATAGGGGCATTCCGCCCCCATAGTTGTTATTAATTCATATTATTTTGCATGATTTTTTCCGGAACACCTATCCGGCATAGATGTACTTGAGCTTGGGCACTCCGTTCTGGAGCACGGTGAAGGCGTTTTCTTCCACCTGCACGTCCTTTGCCTTTGGCCACCATAGCCACGAGAGTTTCCCGTCGGGTTTGAGGAATGCCACGGCATTACCCTGCACTTTCCCGACCTCACGCACGCCGAGGTCTTTTCCGCCCTCGAACAGCCGGACACACCGCCACTTCGAGCCAAGCGTCATTTTCCGTTTCACGTCTGCTAATGTTTTCATACTCATTGCGTTTTTATTATTGCATATAAATTCTGCATTTCCGGTTGCACCGTCTCAGGCTGTCCGCCGAGAGCGGATAACTGCGGTTCAAATGGTCGGGAAACCCTTCTCGGAACATCAGCTCCGCCGTAGCGTACTCCTTGCACCATTTCCGCCGACGTCTCCCACGGGCAGGTCTCGTTTCCGGCATCCGCCTTTTCGGAGATTTCGGCACACGCCATTTCCCACCGACAAACACCGCTTCATATTCCCGTTGTAACACGCCGCTGCAATACGCCGCCACGCTGACAGCGGGCACACTTCCGAGCTGTCCCGTCGCGGCAAGGCTGTCAAGCGTATCGGTGGCAGCCTTGAAACTGGCAAAGCACCCGTAACTGCGGGTGCGCTTTGCGTCAAACACTTCTATCATATTTATTCGTTTTATTATTGGCACATCCGTTCTCCGCTTCCCCGCACAGGATAACAGCGGAAGCACGGCAGGCGGTTCCGCAGAACGCCAGACCGTGCTTAACCGTGTTATATACAAGGTAGGCACAACGCCTCACGGCGCAAGGAAGTCATATCGGAGGGAATTTTAGAAAAGTGCGGGCATTTCAGGGTGCAATCCTGACACAGTGTATATCAATGCCCGAAAAAGCGCGCACGCCCCGCAGTTTCCGCAGCACGTGTGCGCGTCATGTCACTCGCCATCGTCCCCGCTGTCAATTCCTGCGGTGATGTTGCATATCTCCTGCAATGCCGATTCTATCTGCACAAGGTCGTCGATGTCGAACTTCACGGCATCGCAGTCCTTCTCCCACACTTGGCGGGCTATGAAGACGGCATCATGCAGCGACCGCTCGGACTCTTCCAGAGCGGTCTTCAGGTCGTCCACGGTGTACTCCCCGTCCTGCGGCGGAGGTACAGTCCCGGCACCGTTTTTTGCCGGGAAATTCTTTTCGCCTATCACGTTACAGTTGCTTTCGCCCGAAATGAAAAGCGCGTATCCGTGGCATACGTCACAAGAACACGCGCTTACGACGGCAGATACGAAAAGGGCAGGCAGTCCCACACGTTCAGCGGGCTGCCTGCCGTCCTTTTGCCTTTTTCGGGCAGGTTTCAGTTACTCCGTTGCCCTTATGCCGCCTTTTTGCTTTCGTCGGCAACCGTTCCGGCAGGCTGTTCCGCCACCTTTTCAGCCTTGCCGGTCTTGGTCGTTTTCTCGGTTGGCTTTTCGAGGCTGGCGAGGTTCGGGGCGAAATCCATGGCGTTGCGGATAGCCTTTGCAGCGGCATGGATTGTCTTTTGGAAATCACGGTTTGACTTCTCGAGGTCTACTTTGGTCGGCACAAGACCGATACGCGCCCAAACGCTGTCGGTAAGGTCGTACTTCTTGATACGATTTCCCGACTTCTCGCAGATGATGATTTCCGCAGGGGTTGTGGCACGGAATTTCGAGCGTATGCCGTCGGCATCGGCACGCAGTTTCTTTTCCTCCGCAATGGTGTGCCACATAGTTGCGACCATGTTTTTAATCACACGGAAAATCTCGTTGTCCGACTTGTCGGCAGGCTCAAAGTCCGCACCGAAAAAGTGCTGTGCCGTCTGCACGAGTTCACCGTCCTTGTTGGTAGAGTTGTAAACCAACATGATACCTGCAAACGAACCGATGTTTGCATACTGTTCCTTGTTCAATTTAGAAGTTGCCATAATGATAAAATTTTAGAAACACTGCGCAAAATCACGCATTGCGGGCACTCGGGGAGTCGAACCCCGAACTTTGCACCATAGCGCAAAGTGTGGCATTTCCTGCCACGCGCCCAAAAATTTGCCGTGCATTTCACCCTGCACGGCAAAATTTTTCGTAACTTTGTCGCACTTAAAACGTACCCCATAGCAGAGCTATCCAAATGAGCGCATTTTCGGCATATCGTATCTTTGCACGAGTTCTACTCATCGTGTCGTGGCTCTGCGCTGCTTTACTCCAATTTCGGCAAGACGCTTCTCTGGCACGTTCCGGATCTTTTCCAATCCGGCAGCTAACAGTAAGGCGGTGGGCGGCTGGTGATTATGGGCATAACATTGGCAATGCTCTTTTCTCAAGCTCCGTGCGGACTGTTTTTCCGCTACCGTGCATTTTATCTCCGTGCGCACAAGGGCGCAATTATGGCATTATTCTTGCACGTCCTTTTCAGTGGCGGTATTCTCAATACTCCCAGCGACTTGCAAAAGTCTTGACGTATTTCCGGCACTCGGAATAAATACGATTTATCCCGTTCCATAAATTTCCCTACTTTCGTAGGTTGGCAATACTGGTATTATTGCCCCGTGCGAAGCGTGGTTATTTAACGCACTCTTTAAGCGTACCTAAACGCACACGGTGTTGTTTCGGGTGTTACCCTTTGACGGCTCAACAACTCACTTTCGTGTAAACGCCGTTTTTGTTTCTCGCTCTCGGCGGTCTTTGCTTTTCTGTTTTTTAATTCTGTTTTTTACTATCTATTTTTTTATTCGTTTTTCTCCGTACTTGTTTGCCGTTTGTTTGGCTTTCGAGTACATGACTATTATAAAACCGTTTTTCAGAACTGCAAAACTTTTTGAGAAAAAAAATTTGGAACGTTCCAAAAACAGCCTTTTTGCGAATATGGAACGCACGCGCGCGAAGTGAATTTGTAAATAGTTGAATATCAATAAAATAGAAAAAATGATTTTCTTTGAAAAAAATTTTTCCTTTGCAAAAATCAAAAAAGCCCCGTTTCAACGTATGTATAAAATCAAAATCAGTTTTGTCTATTGATTATCAGATTATTAGCTGCTTAAAATGGATAAAATAGGACTGAAAAGATTTTTTTACTTTCAATTTGTAAGCAAAGATAATGTAAAAGACGTTTTTAGGCTTACTTTATACAAAAGTAAACCTAATAAATTATTGATATTCAATGGTGTAATAAAAATAAAAAGATTAGGGAGGGTGTACCCTCGGGTGCGGATTCGGTCTCTGTCCTCGGGCCGTTTTTTCAAGTCCGGTTTTCCAAAATGGCTCAAAATGCGGCTTTCGGATTGAAACTGTAAGCAGGTATCAAAAAATATACAGTAAAGTACTTGTATTTATCATGGTTGCTTAAGGTGCTGGTGTTCACCATGTCCCATATTTTTGAAATATTCTCATTTGTGGATGCCTGTCCTTTCAATTTTCACGGGTGTACAGACTTTCTGCACGATTTCCGGGTTCCGGCTTGAAGTTGTTTTTTAGATACGCTGAAAACGCATCAAAAAATATATAGAGACACGTCGGTATATTGACTGTTCTTAACCGGATTGGACGACGGAAAAGGAGGATGTGTATTCCTGTCATTCAGTATGTTCGGATATGCTTTTCACAATCGGACAATCTTGTAATGTTTTGTTCCTTAATCATATAGAATATACAGAACGAAGCTATCCACATGGATTCCGACTTATTTGTACGGTTTTTGTGACTTTATACAGGAAACCGTGGAAATGCAGAAGAAATGGGGTTCAGTCACCTGCCTTTTTGGTGAATTATACGTATATTTGCCGTATTGTATCCACTTATGTATGAAGTATGGCATTTTGCTGTTACAGGAAATATCTGGATAAAGAATCGAAAGAATGGAATCATATCATAAGAAGAAAATCGGGAGTATTCCGAAAGACAGCACGGGTGGGTCGTCCATTCGCAAGGGAATGGTCGTCTTCAACGGTGGGACATCGGAAACCGGACTTGTGGGAGATGTCACGGGTAATTGCGTGTCGGTTCCGGTAAGGATGACTGCGGGCAGAGAACTCGTTACCGATGACGCGGTCATGTTTCTGAATGATTGCCGGGAAGCGAGCGCAGAGCAAAAGATTGCCCTCCAACGCCTGCTGAACGAAGGCCATCTTGCATGGGACAAGCGCCGGGGTGTATGTTCGGAATCTCTCTATGCTCCCAAAGACGGACAGTTGGTAAAACTCAGTATCCTGGATGAGCATGTAATACTGGGGGCTTTCAAGGAAATCGACGCAAAAGGACGTGTTGTGCTGTATTGCCTGCTGGACGAAGACGGGAGCCTGCGCTATTCCCTGCATGAAACAGTCGGGTACGCGGTGAATCTCCAGATACTGCCTATCGGAACCAGTGGCCGTAGCAGGCTTTCCGATGCTCTACGCCAGAAAGGGCTTGCATGGAACGGACGGCTGAAGGAACTCGAACGGCTGGCAACACGTGTCAGACGCGGTGACAAGTACTATTACCTGAATGACATACTGGAAATCCGTGAATGCAGGGACAACAACAGGCCGGCGGACAGGAAACGGTTGGAATGCGGGAACTATTTCATGGAGCGGAGGGATGCCGAACTGGTACGTGACTGCGTGCGCTCTGTCGTAAGGCTGAACCGCGACAAGGATGCCAGACGGTAAGAGGGTGACGGTATAAGGTATTCGTTCTGTTTCTCTCTCTTGTATCTGGGGAGGAAGTGGTCCTTTAATCCTCATCTTATCCGTTTTCAACACTTTCCGATTCAAAAAAACAAAAAAACAGACGGCGTGCCGTCTGTCATGATTTGTTTCTTTTTTGGTATCTTTTTTCTTTGCGTCAAAGAAAAAAGTACATCTTTCTTCTTTCTTCTTGTATAATACTACTTATAGTATTGTTGCTACATTTGTAACACCCCTCCTGTCAGATACACGGTACATTTGTACCACATTGAGGGGAAAGATGTGGCGAATTTCGCGTCTTTCCACCCAAATTCCACTATCGGGAGCATGAATCGCAAGCCGATGTTGCCGCTTCGGAAAATTGCAGTCGCCTTTTGCAGGGCAGCATTGCAAGAACGAAAACGGTCTGATTTTCACGTGCAGGAAAATAACCGCAAAAAGAGATCCGATAAAACATCTATATATGAAAAATATCCCCTATATTTGCATAAAATTTACATATAACTGCGATATAATATGATTATTCAGTTCACAGTCGAAAATTTCCTTTCGTTCAAGGAGCCGGCGACCTTGTCTTTGGCTGCTTCCGCGCTGAAAGAAAAACAGACCCGGTCCGATGAGATTGTTTTTGAGCTTGAAGGTACGAACCTCTCTTTGCTGAAGAGTGCGGTCATCTACGGGGCCAATGCCAGCGGGAAATCGAATCTGGTCAAAGCACTCGATTTCTTCAAATGGTTTGTCATCAATTCCTCCAAAGGCGTGCAGTCCGGCGAAAGCATACGGGTGGAAAGTTTCCGTCTCAACCGGAGGACGGAACAGGAGCCCAGTTATTTTGAGGCGGTCTTTGCCGACGAAACGGTCCAATACCGCTATGGGTTCGAAGTCGATGAAAAACGTGTACACCGGGAGTGGCTTTATCAAAAGGGCAACAAGCGCAAGGCAAAGGAGGTGGAACTGTTCCTGCGTGACGGCGATGAGTATGAACTGCATCCCAAATTTTCGGTCGGCAAAGAGGTTGTCGCCAAAAAAATGGTGCGCGACAATGCGCTACTTCTTTCCGTGGCAGCACAGTTCAACGAAAGCGTCTCGGTGGAAATCATGGGATGGTTGGCCAACACCACGATTGTTCTTGGCAGCAGCGACGAGCGGATTTGGGAAATGGCGATAGCCCAGATCGATGATCCGTCCATGAAAAGGCGTATTGTGGAGTTTGCCCGGTTTGCAGACTTCGGAATCGACGACATACGCAAGGTTGACAATACAGTCATCAGTTCACACCAGCAATATGACGAGGAGGGCAACGCCACGAAGACGGTCACTTTCCCGTTCCGCGTAAACGAATCGGAGGGTACGATCAAATACTTCTCGCTGGCTTATCCTATAATCGACGCGTTGGATCATGGCAAAAGGCTGGTTGTCGACGAGTTCGACTCGAAAATGCACCCTCTGTTGACAAGTCGCATCATCGGGCTGTTCAATTCCAGAGTGACAAATCCCAGGAATGCACAGTTGATTTTCACGACACATGACACCAACCTGCTTAATGCAAGCCTGTTCCGCAGGGATCAGATCTGGTTTACACAGAAAGATTCGTTTGGAGCCTCGGAACTCTATTCGTTGGCGGAATACAAGGTTCGCAACAGTGCACCTTTCGAAAAGGAGTACCTGATGGGGAAATATGGCGGTATCCCTGTCATCGGCCAGTTTGAACGGTTATTTGACCTGAGGGAGGAAGAATATGGCAGCACGGACGAACAAGCGTGATCCACGCGCGGCACGGACACTCAGGCGTATCAGTTTTGTCCGTGAGGTCAAACAATCCTTCCTGATCATCTGCGAGGGGGTAAATACGGAACCGGATTATTTCAATGCATTTCGCCTGACTTCCGCCAATATTAAAGCGGTAGGCCAGGGACTCAATACGGTAGGTCTTGTCCAAAAGGCTTTACGGATGAAAGAAGAAGAGCGGAAGAAAGGACGCGAGTATGACCAGTGCTGGGTGGTATTTGACAAGGATGACTTTCCCGATCGGGATTTCAACCGGGCTATCGGTATGGCGGAAGCCGGTGGCATGAGGGTGGCATACAGCAACCAGGCTTTCGAGTATTGGTTCTTGCTGCACTATAACCTGGTACAAGGCCCGATGCACAGAAATCAATATGAAACAAAGCTATCCGGCTTGTTGGGCTTCTCCTACAACAAGGAAGCCGGTACAGGCGGTCGTGTTTTCAGGGAGCTGGGCGGTAAACAGGCTCAGGCCATCACGAACGCAAAAGCCGTATTGCGCCGAATGGAGGGAATACCGCCGGCACAGGCGGAATCTTCGACAACGGTGCATCTTCTTGTGGAAGAACTGAATAAGTATATTTAGCATATTCTGTCGTTTGCCCGGATAATATTGTACCCGGCTACCACCTCCTTCCGGTTTTATCGGATTTTATGTCGCAAAAACACAAAAACAGACGGCAAATCACAACGATGCCGTCTGTTTTTATTCATTTACGTTCCGTGGACAGATACGCTCAAACTTTTCGGTGTCTCTCTTTCCATTGGCTGACCTCTTCGTCAGAGACGGATGCCACGGTCCTTTTTTCCACATCGAACATCCGATGACAGAATGCCCTGGTAGAAAAAGGATTTCCAAGTTCCGCCAATATCCCTACAAGCCGGTTGTAGGAATCCATGTGCCACAGGTAATCGTACATCCCGCTGACCGGCACCCGTTCAAGCAATCCCATACGCGTTGTCTTTTCCACGCACTTGTCGAAAATCCGCGAACCCATCTCCATGTTCTCCATGTAGTACCGCTTGCTGCGCAAGGTGTCGTAACCTTTTTCACGCAGGCGTGTACGGTCTGCCATGTACAGCATGAAGATGACCTCTTCCGGGGTGAACGCGCCGACCAGCCCGGTGAAGCATTTCATAAACGGTATCACGTGTTGCCTTTTGTCGTCATTCCCTTTCATGTCCGTTTTCGCGTTCGTTCGTCCGTAATGTTTCCGCTTCCCCGTCATCCTTAATCGACGGATTGACATAGAACTGGCATATCCTGCCGTTTATCATCGGTTTATACACGGCGTATCCCAGTTTTTTGGCGTAACGCCCCACGGATACGCGGTTGGCGAACTTGCCGGTATGTTCCGTCAGGTGTTCCGACATCTCCCCGACGGTCATTCTGCTTTTCAGTTTCATATCATTCGCGTTTAAATGTTTTCCTGATAAAGGATAGCCGCGACTAATACGAACTGTTTGCAAATGGTATGAATTAATAAGAGGCGGTTCCATGAAATCGGCAAAGGAGGAATCAACCGGTTATACTGATACTTCATTCATGAAACCGTCCCTCATCTATTTTCCCATTATCCGGACAATCTCCCGTATCGTGTCGAAGTTCCGCTCGTCCAGCCATTCTTTGGCCACGTTCCACGAGAGCGACATTCCGAACTTCAGGTTCTCCATGGTGATGGTATGGTGCGACAACCTGCCTTCAGTGGGCTTGAGCCCTGCCGCATGCAGTTCACACAGTCCGTCCTGAAAGAATGTGCACCCGCCTGCTTCCTGTTTCGCCTGTACCATCGGCACGATATACGGGATTTTTCCTAACAGCAGGCCTACCGCCCACCGAGTGGGTGCAAGACGCTCCCTGTATCCGGCTTTCAGCAACCGGAGGATGTCTTCCGGCGTACCGAGGCACGGTATCCGGCATTGCTGCCTGCACAGACGGCAACGGCACTCTACCGGCCGTCTTCCTGTCTTGCGGATGATCCGCTGTAATGCCGTTTCCATCGCTATGCACCCGGTGGGCAGTATTCAGGGTTCCTCTTGCGCCACAGTTCTATGATACACTCCCGTCCGGCCTGTGTCCATCGTTTGGTGGATCCGAAAGTATATACCTTGCCCCGGCTGTTCTCCCACGTGTAAGGCACATCGCATTGCCAGGCCCGGCAGGAAGGAAAGACCACCCATTGCCGCTTCTCGTACTTGCAGATGCCCTCTTCGGCAAGGAACTGGTGCAACTGTCGCGGCGATATGCCGAGTTCGTCAGCGATGCGCGTGCTCTTGAACCAGTCCCTGTTCTCGATAAACTCCTCGTAGAATACGATTTTCGGCAGGGATTCACTCACCACCTTCCGCAGTTCCAGAATCAGTCTCGTCGCCGATTCCATATCCTGCGGCATGGGACAATCCATACAGGGCAGACCGGGTGCCGCCACCCTGGGGCGTTCGCGTACGATTGTCTTCCCTCGTTTCACGGAGAGTTTGCCGATAGCCTCGCCCAACCATTCCGCCAAAGACAGGTCAGGGGCGATCCATCTGGCCAACGGTATGACAAGCGGTGATTCCAACCAGGTCGCACCGTGCCCCCGCCCCCGTGTGGTGAAGACTTGCGACTCGTATTTCCCGGTATGTCCGTTGCCGGCCATTTCCCTGCGGAGCATATCCGTGGAAGCGATGCGTAGCCATTCAGACGGGATTTTCCCGAAGTGCATCGTGATCTGCGTGGCGTTGACCATCAGCTTGTCGCCGACACGCCGGAACGTGACGGGGAACCCTTCCTCGAAGTGCATGACGATGTCGTCCTGCGGGACGGCGTGCAGCTCCCCGGCTTCCAGTTCCAGAAGCTTGTTGCCCCACACTTCCAATTCATCAAGCAGGTCACGGGGTATAATAGTCTCCTTGCGTACCAGTTGTAAAAGCCGGCGCATATCGATGGGACGGAAACCCCACTGTTCCCTGCCGTTTTTCCGGAAACTGATTTTCAATGCCGTCGGGCAAACACGGGCGATGGCGCCGTTTTCAAGCAGTTCGTCCCGCTTGAGTATATCGCATATATCCACGGCGCAGATATGGAGCTGGCCGTTATGGTTCCGGGAAACCCTTATGTTCCAGTCCCGGAACGGAACATTCCTATTTTCCCTCATAGGTATTTCCTCCTTTCTTTTGGTTATCAGACTTACGTTTGTTTTCAAGCAAGGCTCTCTTATGTGCCATCTTGCGCACCGGATAGTACGTGCGTTTCTCGCCGCAAAGGGCGTCATAATCTTTCAGCATCAGTGTGCCGAGGTCGGCCAGCTCGATTTCCACATCCGGATGCAGATGCCTGAAATAGAGTCCGCCGCTGCATACATACTTGCCCGTGCAACAGAATGAGATAGCCTGCAAGTTGCCTTTTGTCAATTCCGCCGCGCTGTGCAGCGAGCGCGTGACCGCTACAAGAACCTGTGCCCCGTTGAAGATGAGCACCATCTTGGGTCGTTTAAATGTGCTGCGTCTCATGTTGTTCTAAAATTTGCGTTAATTCCTCCTTTGTAAATCTAAGACCGGCAGCCTGTACCAGCCAAGTGTCTGAAACCGTAAATCCACCGGACAGCAGTTCGTCCACGCGCTCCAGAAGGTAGACACCGAACGCGGGATCGATGTAAACGACAAATAATAGAGCCAGACATTCATCAATTAACAGGTGTCCCGACGCCTCGTCACGGATGATCATCTTTTCCCTGTCTATTCCGTAGGCGTCTGCCAACGCCGTTGCCCAGTGATGGAAAGCGACACGGAAATCACGGACATTATGCCGGCGTGCATCTCCTTTGGCCTGGATGAAGCGTGTCGCGTCGAAATAGACCGGTCCGTCTTCCCGTAACGTTCCGAAAAGCAGATCGGGGAACTCCCTGTACCGGATTATCCGGCAGGGAATCTTTTCTTCTTTCATGTTCTCTTTTTCATTGTTCTTGGATTTGTATCTAACGTGGTGCAAAGATATATCTTTTTAATATGAAATACACTATAAATATATACATAAATTACACTTTTAATAAATTGTTAATCACTGATAATAAGATATTTACAACATAAATAAAACCGAAATATCTATATATTTAAGTTGTATATTTCGGTTTGTAAATCAAGCATTAAGAGTCCCGTTCTCCATATATTCTTTTAGCCGTAAAAACCTCTCTTGAGGATTGTCTCTACTCTTTGAACAAGAAACAAAAAAATTATGGCTACATCGGACAAATCATTTAACGGGGAACTCTTGGAGAGTATTTTTAAGACCTCCAAAAAGACAATTCAGGAGTATGTCCGCGAAATCGAGCGCAACAACCGCTACCGTTCATGCCGTCAGGATACCGGCTCGGGATATATTCTCGATGACCGCGCCCGGCTCATTGACCTGTATGAAGCCTGCCTGCAACAGGACGCTCATATACGTTCCGTTGTCGAGACACTGGAAAGCCAGATTCTCGGCGACCGCTATATGCTTGCCCGTGTAAACGAAAAGGGAAAATACATCAAGGACGTGGCGAACTCCCTGAAGATACAGGGTTCGCAGTTCGACAAGATAATCAAGGGCATAGTGGAATCCAAGCTCTACGGGTACACCCTGCTTGAAATCATGCCGCATACTGACCCCAGAACGGGCAGGCTGGCGGAAGTCAACATCATCGAACGGCGTAATGTGTTGCCGGACCAGAAAACGGTACTGAAGCGGCAGGGACTGTGGGAGCCGCATTGGGATTTACATGACCCGGCATATTACCGTTGTTATGTACTGGTAAACTCCGGCGACTTGGGACTTTTTTCCGCCACGACCCCTTTGATACTGGCCAAGAAATTCACGGTGGCCAACTATGTGAACTTTTCCCATACTTACGGACAGCCGATTATCCACGGAAAGACGGTCAGCGAGAGCAACGCCGACCGCAAGAGGCTGGCTAACGAGATAGCCAACGCGGCACAGAACAAGGTGGTGGTTACCGGCATTGAGGACGAGGTCGATATCAAGACATTCACCATGTCCAACTCGGAAAAGATATATACCGGGCTTATCGAGTTTGTGAACAAGGAAGTTGCCAACCTCGTGCTCGGCTCCGAGTCGATGGCCGGAGGGATGCAGTCGTACGTGGGTTCCACGAAAGCACACCAGGACATTTTCCGCGACCGTATCGAAGTCTACCGTCGGTATATCGAAAACGTCATGAACGAGGAGATAATCCCCCGCCTGGTGGCTATCGGGTATATCCCCGGAGGATTGGAGTTCCGGTATTCGAACCGGATAGAGATGAGCAACGAGGACCGCATCAAGCTCTATTCGCTGATCACGGACAAATATGAAGTGGCGGCCGATGAGATCGAGAAAGAGTTCGGTATCAATGTGGGCCGGCAGCTCAATGTTATCCCGGGATTAGGTTTCGGAGCCGAAGGCGGCTCATCCGGTCTCAGCCACAACGACCGGGGCATCATGTCGGACGAGGAGTATTTCCGGCGTTACGGACGCCCCCGGGGGGCGAAGGTCGGAAATTTTCTGCGGGGAGCGGAATAGAAGCCCGTCTTCCGCTCCCGGACAACGCTCCGTTCAGGGCTGTCAGGGCATCTGCAACCACGGAATCCGATACGGAAAAGGAGTATCGTGTCATTTTCGATGCATTCCGCAGGCTGATCCTCTATTGGGAGAACAGCGCGGAACGTCTCGACATTATAGAGGACATCATCACCCTGCGTGCCTCTTTCCTCATAGACCGTGCGCTGACAGGTCTGCGAATCGATATGGACCGGGCATTGGAGATACTGAAAAATCACAACTCCTTTACAACAGAGAGGGAACGGCAGCAGCGTGACATCCTGATTGCAGCTATAGACAACCTGGTGGATTTTGCCGCGGCAGAGGAGTATGCCATGCTCGGGGAACTGCCCGAGACAGCGGATGAACAGGACATGGAAGCATACGAAAAGATATGCCGCAGGTATAACCTCGTCCATGCGGAGGAAGAGAACAACCAGGTATTCTTCGCGGCCTCGATGGCCGCATGGTGGATGGCGGTGGATATGGATACCGTGCTTACCTACATGACACAAGGCGATGAACGGGTACGTGCCTGGCATCTTTCATTGGAAGGGATTTCCTTCCGCAAATCCGAGTTTCCTCCGGAGCTGATACCGCCGATCGAATGGGGATGCCGCTGCTTTCTGGTCGCGGAGGGGTTCGCCGCTGTCCGGGCGGCTTTGCCGGATAAGGGAGACTATCTGGAAAAGGTGGATCCGGTCTTCCGGGAGAGCCTGGCAACCGGCGGGCGTATCTTTTCCGATGCGCACCGCTATTTCTCCGTCCCGCTTCCGGGTTACATGAATGATATTGTGAAACGCATTAAAGGAAAGTTCGCCTATGCCCAAGATAACGCTTGATGAGTTTTGCAGCCACTGGGTAAGCAGGACCAGTACGCGCGTCATGGCCAGCCGGCTGGAGTTCAACGTATTCGACTTCGCAACTGCTGCCGGTGACTATACCAGGCAGCAGTTCGTGTCCTCATTCGCTTCGGGGGGATTCAACGGTAGCAAATGGGCGCCTCGTACCTCCAAATGGGGAAAGAGGTTCACCCATCCTCTCATGAACGATACGGGGACTCTGGCCCGGAGCATACAGTCGGAAGCCGGCCGGACAGACATAGTGGGACGGCGTTCGGACCGTACGCGCATCTTCCGGAAAGGCGCCAGGTATTGCATGTGGACTACGGAAAAGAGCTTTCCAGTCAAGGGCAAGCGGGGACGCAGCAAGGAGCGTTACGGGCATTATGCCGCCATACACAATACCGATCCGAAGTTCGGGCTGTACACGGTAAACCAGTATTCCACGCGCCGTCCCGTACACCGGCAGTTCATCGGATTCTCACCGAAGACGGACGACTATATCGCCGCCCATTTCATAGATATGATTTTTAAAGGATTTCCACACCAGCCGTTATGATAAAAGACAAACACCCAGCACCACAGCCCGCACAACCGTCGGCACCGGCGGAGAGCCTGCCTGAAGAAGTTTCCGCGAACCCTTTCGTGGAGATATACCGGGCCGTTAAGCGGGCTGTCCTGACCCTGCGGGAGAATCCGGACGACCCGTTGTCGCCGCCCCTGTTCAAAACCGTCGCTATCGACAACGGCCAGTTCGCCCGCATTGTCCGTGACGATAACACGGAGTATGAGACTGTGTTCCCTGCCGTGTTCATCCACTTTATCAACGTGAGGTACCTGGTACAGCAACAGCGTATCGGTGAGGGACGCGCCACCATGCGCGTGCGGTTTATCCTGAATACGCTCAACAATGCGGACGAAGACAAGGAATGCGAGGCGTTTCTGGTCTTCCAGCGGCTCAATGTAGCCATACAGGATGCCAAGAACCATGAGCCGGCGCTGAGCGAGCGGTGCAACCTGACCTATTTCGACATGCCGCTTTCAACCAATATGTTGCAGGCGTACTGGATAGACTACGAGGTATGGTTCAGGGAATCTTCCGCGTGGAAATACAGGGACTGGGTAAAAAGGTATGTGGTCATGCCCCCGTTCACCCAACACAGCGATGCGCCGCAACATGACAGCGGCGGACACGGCTTCCATCCGCGTCCGGAACATGACGAAGTATCTGGTTTTTCGGATACTGGATCGGAAAATTGAAATCCATGCAGGAGATTTATCCGCACTGCGTATAAACAGACATGAATCAGCAGATAATACAAGACTCATGATACATTTTCTGTACTTGCTGAATTTAGAATGTTCAGCATGCCGGTCTTGATACAAATAGTTGCAACCGGTCTGTAATTTGAACAATCTATTATACTGTAAAGATAATCGCATTTCCATAAATGGATGGATTCTCATATTTCCACTTCCATAAATAGCAGTGCAAAACCTTTTCTTTTTCCACCGCCTACTCTTGTTCAAATAACCCTTGCATATGGATATGAACACACTTCAATATGTCGTCGGAGAGGCGAAGGCAGGCCAGCCGGCTGTTATCCGTTTCTTCGGTCGCGTGACGGAAGAGACGACCTCACGTTTCAATGACGAGTTCGACTTTTTGGAAAATATCATCCGTCCCTCCTGTATCCGCGTGTTGATCAA
Organism: Bacteroides sp. LFL-34; assembly: GCF_027257075.1. Classification (NCBI taxonomy): domain Bacteria; kingdom Pseudomonadati; phylum Bacteroidota; class Bacteroidia; order Bacteroidales; family Bacteroidaceae; genus Bacteroides; species Bacteroides sp. LFL-34. The sequence goes on from NZ_JAPQKZ010000014.1 coordinate 50,139, forward strand.
CTCGGAGGGCGGCAGTGTCCTTTACGGCATGTCCACCTATTCCACCATCGCCAATGCCACGGTGGATACGGAATGTATCATCGAAGGGGTCGCGGCATCGATGGCCTCCATCATCTGGGCGGCGGGCAAGCGTTCTCTCATGCGTGATTATGCCATACTGATGATTCATAACCCGATGTTGCCGGACGATGACGGAGGGGAACCGTCGGACATGGTAACGGCTTTTACCAAACAGATCGAGACGATTTACCGGAAACGGTTCGGCCTGAAAGCGGAGCATGTGCGGGCCATCATGGACGGACAGGCAGGAAAGGACGGGACCTATTTCGACGCACAGGCTGCCGTCAAGGCCGGCATCATACCTGCGGAGCATGTCATCCATACCTCGAAGCAGCTTTGCCGTAAAGTGCATGACGAGATAGAAGGATTGACCGATACGGCCGCCATCCAGGAACTGATGAGCCGTGTCAGCGCGGGAAATAAACCTTTCAAAGGCATTGAACCTACTCTTACAGAAACGGAAAACGATATGGCAAACGAAAACAAGACACAAGGCTTTGAGTACGGGGCGATTGCAGCCTCGCTGGGCATGAAGGACGGTGAGGTCAAGGACGTGATGGCACGTATCTCTGAACTGGCCGCGATGGAACCCAAATACAGAGAAATACAGAAATCACTGAGCGACGCGCAGACCGTCATCGCCGGAAAAGACGCCTCCATCCGGAACTTGCAGACAGACCTGGCCGCAGCGACGGCACGCCTTTCCGCCTACGAGCAGAAAGAGAAGGACGAGCAGGCTTCCCGTATCGAGACATTGGTGGAGAATGCCATTGCAGAAGGCAAGATTGACCGTGAGGCGAAAACGCAGTGGGTGGAGATGGCCGGTTCCAACTTCGAGTTGGCGGAAAGCACGCTGGCTTCCATTCCCGCGCGGGAGAAAATCTCGAAGGAAATCGCCGATGACCCTGCCAACATCCAGGCCACGGCGGAAGCGACAAAGACCGCCGAACAGCTGATGGCCGAGAAGGTGGCGGAAGTGGTCGGTGCGGATTTCAAGTTCCGAAAGCTCTGACAGACTATCCGCGGGCGTCCGCCCGATTTTAACTGACATGCCGGAGACCGCAGTGTCTCGCGCGGAAACAGCAGGTATCCGCCAGTCGGCCGAGTTTCATTCTTCAACGGAAAACTTAAAACGACAATGGCTGATACAGTAAACTTTCTTCAAAACGGGTATAGCGGCGAAGTACTTGAGGACTTGCTGACCTATACCGTGCAGGGCAATGATACAGTCCGCGAGGGACTGATTCATATCAAGACGGGCATCCAGCACCGCTATACGCTTCCTGCCATCAAGCTGGGCAACATTATCCAGGACAACGTGCCGACCCCACAACCCATCCACGGAGCCAAGGGCGATGACGGCACGAACGAGTACCAGTTCACCGAACGCCATCTTGAGCCGTCCGATTTTATGGTCTATCTCGAGTTTAACCCGAGGGACTACGAGAAGTACTGGCGTTTCGCGCAGCCGGAAGGCAATCTCGTGTTCCGCGAGCTCGACCCGAAAATCCAGGCGACGATGCTCCGTCTCCTTATGGACAAGAAAAACGAGTATATCGGAAACGCCATCTGGACTTCCGCCCGCGGAGGAGAGACGGTGGCCAAGATTACCGCACCGGAAGGCTGCACGAAAATCGGAGCCAACAAGGAGAAATATTTTGACGGGGTCATCAAACGGATCCTCGACAATGTGAACTCCTCCGATGCCGAGGTGGTTGCCGGAGGGCAGTGCATCATTTCGGGAACGACCGAGCTGACGGACGGGGCCGCGGTGGAGGCGGCGCTCTATGCGATGTGGAGGAAATGTCCGAAGCAGATCCGAAAGAAGACATCTCTGACCTTTGTGGTCGGATGGGACGCCTGGGACGCGTATGACCAATATATCTCGGACAAGCAGGTCAAGTATTCCGAGAATACCGAGGTCAACCGCTATCGCTTCAAGGGCAAGCGCATCGTCCCGGTCGTGGGAATCCCCGAACACACGATGGTGCTCGGCGAGTTCTCCACCGGCATGGACTCCAACCTGTGGATGGGGGTGGATTACGCGAACGACACGGACATCCTGAAAATCGACCGTCTGCAGGCCAACTCCGAGCTGTTCTTTTTCCAGATGCGCATGAAAATGGACGTGAACATCGTCCGCCCGGCGGAGATCGTGGTCCATACCGCCTACAAGAAGAGCGAATAACACACCTTTCTTCATTCTCAATATCCACCCGGGGAGCGGAGGCAAGGCCCCGTTCCCCATTTTCATTCTACTGTTATGGCAAAGAAAATCAACACGGAGGAAACTCCGCAGACAGACAACAATAATATTCCTGCACCGGAGGCTCAGGCGGTGCCCGTTCCGGAAACGGCATCGGAAAACCTCGGGACAGGCGGCGAGACTGAAGACAGGCTGCCGGCCAAGACCGCGGGGAAAGGGAATGCAGGGTCGGAGGAGACGACAGAGCCTCACATCCTGTCCCTGTTGAAAAAGTTCCCGGCATATCCGTCGCTGTACATCGACACGCACGGAGGAACCTATGCGCCGGACACGGCGGCCGCCATCAGGGGCAAGGCCGTACTCTACAGGAATCCTTTCTACAACGAACTTAAAAAGAAATCATAATGGCACTCGGTAATGTATTTATCAAGGATGTGGACGGCAATATTCCTTACGATACCGGCTCGTCGGGCGAGAAGGTGACGGGACTGCTGTTCGACGTGTCCCTCCAGCCGACGCTTTTCACGGAGGGGTATGGTAAAACCAATGAGACCAGGCTCAAGCCTGGCGATGTCTGCTACATCACCTCGTTCAAGTCCGCCGTGAACGACTTCGGTATCATCGAACGTGTGGAGGCAACCGACGAGGAGGAGATGAATGTCAATTTCCTGCACGGCATCCCGGCATACCATATCCGTGAATTTTTCCGCATGTCCGGCAATCCGGGCGGTTCAGGAAAACTCTACGTGATGTTCGCGGACTGTTCGGCGAACTGGGATGCGCTGGAAATCATGCAGCGTGCTGCCGGGGGTATGATCAACCAGATAGGCATATGGACGGAACAGCCGCTGTGGAAAGCGAACGGCGCATCGGAACAATACAACCTCAATCTGGTAAAGGGGCTCAACGACGTGGCCGTGGGGCTTGCGGAGCAGAACCAGCCGCTCTCGCTCATCCTTTCCGCCAATCCTTCCAATACGGGGGCGGATACGATTGAGGGGCGTCAGATTGACCTGAATAAAATACCTTCATGCATCTGTGAATCAAGCCGTATCAGCTGTATATTCGGCCAGGCGCATCACGAAAAGATCTCCACGATGCAGATGTGCAACAGGAACCATACGCCCGTGGGATTTTTGGGAGCGGTTATGGGAGCCATAGCAAAGGCCAACGTGCACGAATCCATCGCATGGGTCAAGCAGTTCAATCTCTTCGCGGACGATTTCCAGGAAATAGAGTTGGGGTTCGGGGACATCAACCTCGACGAGGCAGAGGAGAACTTCCTCAGCCTGAACCGGTACGAGTCACTCTCCCCGTCACTGCTGGACGAACTCGACGATAAGGGGTATATTTTTCCCATCAAGTATGCCGGCCGCGAGAACGGGATCTACATCTCGAAAGACCAGACATGCTCACATGGGGATTTCCGTACCATTGCCCGGAACCGCACCATCAACAAGAGCCGCCGTGCCGTGCGTGCAGCCCTGCTGCCGTATGTGAACTCACCGCTGATGGTCAATCCTTCAACCGGGTTCCTCGCCCCGTCGAAGATTACAGCTTTCAAGACACTCATCGGGGATATACTGGCCAAGATGCAGGCGGCGCAGGAAATTTCAGGATACGCCGTCACTATCGACCCGAACCAGAACGTGTTGGTGGACGACACGCTGCGCATCTCCTATGTCCTTGTCCCGGTGGGCGTGGCCGTGAAGATTTATGTAGAGGAAGGACTGTCATTAACCGCAAATAAGACATAGCATATGGCAATAATCAACAATGTAGCATACTCGTGGTCGATGATAACCCTGTCATCGACCGCCCTGGGAATCGATGAAGGTTCCACGACCCTTGAAGGCGTGTCGGCCATCAAATGGTCGAAGAAGCGCAAGGTCGAAAGTAACTACGGCATGGGAGGACGGCCGGTGTCGAGGGGGTTCGGGAACATTACCTATACGGCGAGCATCACGATGGACTATGCCACGCAACAGCTGTTGCGTTCGGTGTACGGCTCGCTGCTCGAAATCGGCGAGTTCGACCTGATTATCAGCTTTGCCAACCCGATGGCCGGCGAGGACTGGACAACGACGACCGTAACGCTCAAAGGTTGCATCTTCACGGAGGATTGTCTCGAGTCACAGCAGGATGATACCAATATCACCCATGAATTCGATCTCAACCCGTTCGATATCCAAATCGGCTCGGGTGATACAATCTAAGCTGTCATGGATGTAACTTTCGAGGGGAAATCTTCTACCGGAAAGAACGAATGGCTCACGCCTCCCTGCCTGCTTCGGAGGCTGGGGCCGTTCGATTTGGATCCGTGTTCGCCCGTAAACCGCCCATGGGATACGGCGCGACATCACTATACCATTGAGGATGACGGCCTGCAACAACCCTGGTTCGGACGTGTGTTCTGCAATCCTCCCTATGACACTGCACTGATTGTCCGGTTTATCCGCAGGTGTGTCGAACACAGGAATGCCGTCGCGCTCACTTTTGCCCGCACGGACACGCGCCTGTTCCACGAACTGATATTCCCAAACGCCGATTCAATACTCTTTATCAAGGGACGGCTCAGTTTTTACCATGTTACGGGGGAACAGGGTGGTACGGCCGGAGCGCCGTCATGCCTGATCGCCTTCAACAAAGAAAATACCGCGGTTCTGGAAACATGCGGTATCGACGGGAAGTTGGTGAAGCCACGACTTCAATAGTCAACCATAAATTTGTTACATAATAACCCGTCTGTTTGCCGGATATTGACCTTGGCTGACAGACGGGATTTATGTATGGCAGACTTAAATCGAAATATGCGCTTCCTTATCGAATGACGTATGCTCGTTACTGAACACATAGCCCAACTGGTTGCATATGCACCGGGTGTTTCCGATGACCTTATTGATATTGCGGTGCGAGTGGCCATATATCCAGTATTCAATCGGGCTGTCTGCAATGAAACCGCCAAGCTCCACGGTAAATGCCCCATTGAGCGGACTGCCCTTGAACTCCGGCGCCATCAGTTCGAATGACGGTACATGATGAGTGGCGACAATGAGATGTCTGGCAGTACTTTGTTTTACGCTCTGTTCCAGAAAACGGAAACAGCGCGAATGTTCGTCATTGAACCTTGTCCAGTCCAGCGGTTCGCTGCCGTAACGCATCCTGCGGAAATCTGTGATGGCTGCCTCAGTTTCATAGGCATCCTGCAACAGGATATGTGACCACAGTGTGGTAGCGATCAATTCTATATCGTTACCCAATGGGATAACGGCATTATAGTGGCAGGTGATGTTTTCCCTGATTTTGAGCGACCAGCCGTTATACAGCTTGTCTATGTCGAACATCTTGTAAAACTCGTGGTTTCCGGGAACCACGATGACCCGGCTGTAATTTCCGGAAGCCCAGTCCCAGAACGGATGTCTGGAGTAGTTCTCATCTCCGATATATCCTATATCTCCGGCAAGGACAAGCACTTCTCCGGCAACAGCCAGCGGGTTGTGCTTCAAAAAACTGCTGTTCTCCCGAAACTCGAGATGCAGGTCGGATGCGTATTGGATTCTCATTGTTGTGTTATGAAATTGGCTTCAAGTTGTTCCAATAACTGTTCTCCGGAAATGCTTTTAAGTCCTGCCGATTTGAAAAAATCAGAGTTTGGCACTTCTTCTTTGACAGCCAGGCAAAACCTGTCAACATCTTGTTTAAGCGAATCAGGAACTTCGTAGGTGTCGGCAGGAGCAAGCATGGCAACCAGCCGGAATACATCTTTCTTGTGCTTGACGATATGTTTGCTGTCCACTTGTTCTCCATTGCTTTTCCGCTCGGTCATTTCTAAATAGGCCCTGCATTTCAGACAGATAAGACTTTCAATGTTCGCAATATGTACGCCCTCCTCCAACGTGCTGTGTTCAATGGTATAATTATAATAGTCATCATCCATCAAAATGGCTGACAGACTTGACAGGTCATCATCAACCGGAATGGGGGTAATGTGGGCATCGTCCGGGAATTTGACAACCCCGATATTTCGTGAAAAGAGTTCTATCTGATACGGGAAATCCGGATTTCCCGGTTCCTTGAACCTGTAATATTCATGCCTGCATTCCCCGTTCCCGGTTCCCTTATTCCTTTGTCTGTACCCTGCGGTTTTTACAAACTCCCAGAATTTTGCAGCAAAATCCGAAGACAGCGCCTCCACAATCAGTATAATGTCTATGTCCTTGGTCGCCCTTGGAGTTTGTGCATATATTTCTTCATGCATTTCACAGGCAGTACCACCTATGATGACATAGTTTCCTTCATATCCGGTGAAAAACTCCCTGAATTTATCAATTCCTCTTACCATATCATATTATTTATCATAGTTTCCAATTCTATTTGAATGCGTTCATCATCCATATCCTTCATGGCCAGAAATAAAGACAATTTGTCTACAATGCCGTTTTTTGAGAAAAAACATGGATTGTAACGCCATATCTCTATGCGGGTCTCGCCATATTCCTTGTCTGTCCGGATTTGCAACCGTCGAGCTTCTTCTTTTGCAATGGCATAAGTGTCATTTTTTTCCTTGTTCAGCATTGAATATTCCGACAAGGCATTTACTCCACTAATACAAAATACTTCATCAGGCAGACTATCGGTATATACAATCCGCTCGATGGGGTTCGCCAGGAACGGCAACATCCTGTCCCATAATTCACGCTTTTTGAACTGAAATATCATACTCTTTGTCTTGCCGCCGGATAAAGCGATAACTTCTTTATCTTTCAGCCATCTGACCGCCCGGTTTACATTGGCATACGACACGTTGAAAAGATCTGCAATATCATAAGTTCCTTTCCCTTCGAGAGACTTTACTTCAAGATGATAAAGGATTATGCATTGGGCAATTGCAGGAATCTGCGTTTCTTCACCTCCCCCGATATTATTTTTATGCGGTTTCAAATCTATCAACAAATCCGGTATGAACATTTGCTTTTGCGGTATGATGAAATTTACACGATGTCTGACAAGACGCCGTACATTATAGGCCGCCACTGTACGCAATACAAATATTACCGGGCATTGGGCTTTTCGCTCAACCAGTTCTTTTTGTTTCCGCATCTGCCCCGGAGTATATGCAGAACTGTCTGCACTATACAGAAGAACTACGTCATGCCCCAACAAGTTAGCCGTACAAAATGTATAACCGGCAGTAATATTGGCTGGGAATGTATGCAAGACATCCTTTTCGACCGGCCTGATGTCCGCCCTCAAATCAAGCAATTCAGCGATGTACCGGCTTGTCACATCTATAAAATCATCTATTTTGCACATAATCATTTATGTTTGAGAATATGCAAAATTAACGATTATATACTATATATCAAAGAAATATATGAAATATATTCAGCGAAATTTCCTTTAAAGACTGATCTGGGAATATCAGGAGCAAAGAAGTTTTTTGTATAACATATGGATTACAAGTGAATAAGAACCGTGTCTTCAACCTTTCCACGATTCTTTGTCCTACTCTTTCGGTGAATCAAAACAAATTCGATATGGACGAAAAAATGCTTTCATTGGAACAGGAGATCAAGATCAAGGAAAAAGCCCTCAAACTGAAAGAGGAGAAGAAACTCCGCAAGATTTGTCCGATGGTCGTTTTCGGAGACACCGCAAACGGCGAGAAAGAGATTTATGTGGCCTACATGTCCGAACCGAGCTTTCCGCAGTTCAGCAAATTCATGGCCGCTTCCAAAAAGGACGAGGTAATCGCCATGCGCACGTTGGCCCGCGACTGCTTCGTGGACGGAGATAAGGAACTCGTGGACGACGAGTCGCTCTTCCTGTTCGGTCTGATGGGACAGCTTTCCGAGCTGATCACCACCCGCCAGAGTGTCCTGGTAAACTTATAAGCCGGTGGGTAGTGACCGACGAGCAGCGCATCCGCCAGCGGATGATCTATGTCCGCCACTACTTTCCCGGCGTCAACCTCGACACGATTTCCGACGAGGAGTTCGCGATGCTTTCCGAAGAGGCGTTGTGGCTGCACGAGCAGATGCTCATCAGCCGTATGCCCGTTCCGATGTCATTGCCGGAGAGGACTCCTTGACCTGCCGCCGTAAGCTTCCGGTTTGCGGCGGCCTTCGTTTCATAATCTCCGCCCTTGCGGAAAGACTATTCTTTTAACGCAGTACCCATTACCATGGCTCAGGAACAGAACTATCAGGTCAACTACTCCATCAACGTGGATGCCTCTCAGGGCACCAAGCAGGTTATCGCCTTCGGTGAGGCGGTAGGCAAGCTGGTACAGGCGAAAGCGTCCCTGACTCCGGCCGTCACGAACATCAAGAATATGATGGACGAGATAGACCGCGTGTTCCGCACCAAGAACGGCAAGAAACGTAATTTCGATTACCGCCTGACCATCGATACGAAAAAAAGCGAAGAGAAGCTGGAACGTATCAAGGGGTTACTCACGGATATTTCCACGCTTTCCAAAGGCATCAGCCTGACCATCAATGCCGGTCAGGCTTTGGACAGCAAGAAAATCAAGGCCAACGCCAAAAGCCTTTACGAGAAAAAGGCTGCCGAGATGCGCAAAGCGGAGATCGAAAAGAATGCCGCCTCGTCCGTTGGCACGATGGCAGACGCGCAGAAACGCATTACCAAAGCCATCGGGAAAATCAACTCCGCCCTGGTTTCCATGGAACGTGACCGGGAACTGCAAATCAAGACCGGGACGGCGGAAAACAGGTTGCAGCAGATACTTTCCCTATTGGGTCGTATCAAAAGTGCTTCTGTCATTTCTTTCAACATGCAGGGAGGCATACCATCCGAAGGACTCACACCTTCCGTTCCGGTGCCATATGCTCCGCAGGCCTTCGTAATGCCCGAAAAGGCCCGGCAAAAACTGATGGAACGGCTTTATGCAGGACAGCAGCTGCATCGCCAGAAACTGGTCCACGCGGAGGAGCTCTTTACCGCAGACCAGCGCCGTAAGGCGGCTCTGGCAGAAACCGCCGCGGCGGAAAAGCGGCGTGCCGATGAAGCGCGGGCTAAAGAACGGGAGTGCAAGAATGCCGCCCGTGCTGCGGAGAAAATACGCCGGCAGGCAGAACAGGCACGCCGTAAGGCAGAAACGGAACGTATAAAGGCCGAGCAGGCTGCAAGACGGCAGGAACAGCGCAATGCGATGCAGTCCGTCAGGCTCATGCAGCGGGAACATACTGCAGCCGGTACGCTCTACCGCAGTAAACGCCGTGCCGCCATCAACCGTATCCAGTATTCGAAAGCGCCGTCACTCAGGAACCTCCCGTTCGCTTCGATGCTCAATGCCTATATGGGTTACAGCCTGATCCGTTCGGAACTGACGAAGGCCATCGACTATTCCAACATCATGGAATCGGCACATTCCATCCTCCGTGTGGCGGACAGCGACCTCAAGACATTCGAGACCCGTTTTGACAGTATGGCCCGTCATGTCCGTAAAATCGGCATCGACACGAAATACACAGCCGTGGAGATTGCCGGTGCCGTCAAATACCTGTCGATGGCGGGCATGAATATCGAGACAATCAACAAGTCCATCCGCCCGATCACGAACCTGGCACTTATCGGTGACAACGACGTGTCGTATATCGCCGACCTGGCCACGAACATCATGGCCGGTTATGATATCCATAACGACAGCATGGACAGCGTGGCGGACATTATCTCCTCCACCATTTCCCGCTCGAATGTGAATATCGTGGAGATGGCGGAGTCATACAAGATGGCTGCCGGTTACCTGCGTATGGCGGGCGTGGACTTCACGGAAAGCAGTGCCGCCATCGGTCTTTTGGGCAATATGGGTCTGAAGGGAACGCTGGCGGGAACCTCGTTGCGTGCTCTTTCCACACGTTTTGCCAAACCTACCAAGGAGGCACAGGAAGTTCTGGACCGCCTGGGCATCCGGTTCACGGAAATGCGCGACATCGAGGGGGTGCAGGTCGAGAAACTCCGTCCTATAGCGGACATTTTCGAGGAATTGAACAAGAAGGGCGCGTCGATGGCGGATGTCCAGGCAATCTTCGGGAAAATTGGCGGTAACGCGGCGATGATGTTCCTGAAGAACTACGACAAACTACGAGAACTGACTTCATATAACCGGGGGTCCCAGGGCGTTTCCTCAGAACTGGCATTGGTAAAGCAGAATACGACCAAGGGATTGTGGGCGCAGGTGACCTCCCAGCTGACCGAAGGGTTCATGCAGGCATACGAGGTGTTGGAACCCTCTATCCGCACTGTGCTCCGCACTTTTCTGGCAAAGTTCAAGGCTCCGGAATTTACCCGTGGCCTGGTGTCCATCGGGAATGCCTTGTTGGACATCTTCACCGTGATCGGCAATATCGGCGCATGGGTGACCCGCAATTTCCATTGGATAGAACCGCTTGTCTTTACAGGCGTTGTCGCGACCCGGCTGTTCAAGGTGGCGGGAGCCCTGACGAATATCGGCATCGCCATGGGGTTTATCGGCAAACAGTCTGCGGCCACGACATCAATCAGTGCCGTGCAGGGGCTGCTGGGGGCGGGTGGTATCGGTAAGGTTTCGTTTGCCCAGAAGCGGGCCATCGTGTCGGCCATGCAGTCCGCAGGCGTGGCGGGACGGGGAGCGATGAACCGCGCCTTGATGGCCGGGGGCGGTGTCATCGGAGCCAAAGGAGTCCTGCAGTCGCTGTTTGCCACACAGGTGGCTACCGGCAGCGGACTGACCGGTGCTGCCGCCTCGTTGAGTGCCATCAGTACAGGCGCGGTTGCCGCCACGGCAGGTATAGCCGCATTGGTCGGGACTTTGGGATGGGTGGCTTACAAGACCTGGAAGATAAAGGAGGCGAAGGATGCCGTACTGGAAGAGATCGAATCGAACCGCAAGTACCGTTATCCGTCCATAGAGGCACTTTACTCCTCCCTGAGCGAGACCTATAACATGGCTGTCAAGACAAAGCGTGCCGTGGACGAGGTCGTTGCCGGCAAAAGTATCGAAGAGGCTTCGGGACATAAAATCGGAGCCTTCACATCCAACTGGTGGGCCGGGTTCTTGGGGGAATTTGCCATCGCTTCATCTGAGGGGATGGTATCGCGAGACCATGTGTATAACATGGACAAAGCCCGTCAGGATGACATAAGGGATGCGCTTGTCACCCTTGCCAAACGCGACAGCCAGACACGTATCGATGCCGCGTACGCCGAGTTCGGGAAGATGGGTACGGTATTGGAAGTGGACGCTTTCCTCAAGACGGTAAAGGAGCGTTTCGGGCAACAGGAGAAGGATCTCGACAAGTCTTTGTGGCGTATGCAGGATGGCAAGGCCGTCTATGTGAATGATATCGGGGACAGGTCGGAAGCGGTTGCCGCCCGCACATACGACTATGCCCGGTACATGAACACGCAGACCGTTCCGGAGATTGTGCGTGCCGCCACCGCTTATCGGAATGCCATATCGAGTGCCGCCAATGCGCATGAGCTGATGCGTAAGGGAGGGTTCGACTTTGACCAGTTCAGGGCCTGGGGATTCGAGCAGGACGAAAACGGGCTATGGAAACAGCGGGCACTGGGGCAGAACGCCACCGATGCGCAGCGTATAGACAACATCGCGCATCGCAAGCTGGCACATACGACACTCGTGAAGTTCTTTTCATCGCTCCGGCAGACTTTCGGAGGTTCGGCGGAGGCAGCCGAGAACATCCTCCGCGTGGCGGGCTTCACTCCCGACCAGTACGGCAACGAACCGGATTCCAACGATACACGTCCGTTTGCTGCCAACCCGATTACCAACACGCATCTGGATGACGGAGGGGCCGGCGGCAACTATTCCGGCACGGGGCGGTTGTCCTCGGCGGCACCTAAACAGGTCATCGTGAACATAGAGAGCCTGCTCAGTGTCAGGACCATCGACCTGATGAAGTCGAAGGAGGGGCAGACGGAAGAGATACAGAACCTGAAAGAACAACTGGCACAGGCGCTCATCGATGTCGTGCATGACTTCGATGCCTCCTGGAACGCATAAAATGAAAGGATTATGGGAAGACTGATACAAATCGCGGCCTCGACTTTGTTGAGCGGAGGCATACTCAACCACGGTTCGCTTGGCGGATACATCAGCAACGCCACGCGTCTGGCGTTGGGCATGGGGCTTGCCGAATTGCAGGACGGGCAGGTACATTACTTCTCCAGGCACCATGACCTGCTCAAACGGGCAGCCATACAGGTTGCCTCGCAGACGGCTTACGGGTTGCTACGTTCCTATCCCCGATACCTCAAATACTGGGAACAGCAGGTGCGGGACAAATATCTTCAGACACAGTCGCAGTCCAGCCTTGCGAACAAGACCGGACAGTACTACCAGCTCATCAGGGAACAGCAGGCGGTGGCGCAGAAGAAAAACCATATCGATTCCATCGTCGGCCGGACAGTGGCGGATTTTCTGGAACTGTCCATATCAGAGGAGGGGAAGTATTATGACAACAGCGAGTGCAAGGTTTTGCCGAACAGCCGGTATGGACTGGTGACATTCGTGGACCTGGGACCGCAGGTACAGGTCAGCAGCCGGAACAATATCCTGCTGACCCGGGTACAGGGGCGGGACTATACCCGCAAGGAATATATATCCGGGGGTGACCTCGAGATTACCATCAACGGCAAGATCACCTCCAAATACCCGGACGTGTATCCCGAGGCGGAAGTGTCCAAGTTTATCAGGCTGGTACAATACAAGGGTGTCATCGATTGCGACAACACGGTATTGCGCCAGTTCAACATTTCACGGTTGATTATACAGGGCTATACCTTACAGCCTACGGATTGCCGGAACGTGCAGCCGTATTCGCTGAACTGTGTCGCCGTGGAGCCATCGGAAGCCGTGGAACTGAAACTGGCGGAACAGGAAAAGGTGGACACGGCCATCAAGCACACGAACAAGTGGATCAAGTATGTTAAATTCGGTACGGAGGTCATCGACCCCGCCTCGTTGCTTAAACTGACACGTTTATGGGTATAGCTGCAATGGATATCCTCTGCTGTCGCATCACCATCGGGGATGCCGACCCATCCAATCCGATGAGGATACAGAACGGCGTGGAGATTACGGAAGTCCAGTCGCTCGAAATCAACGAGAGTTACAAGAAGCTGATCGGAACGGCCAAAGTGATATTCCCGAAAGGGTCGGTATGCCGCTCCACGATTATCGGGAACGTGACATTGGAGGGCAAGGACGTGTCGAGGATAACGACGGAGGTGATGCAGGACGGTGTCATCATCGAGAAACGCAGCGCGCAGCGTCTGGTTGACGAGACGACATTCAAGGTCGGACAGCGCATCAATATCAAGCTGGGCTACAACGGCGTGCTGAAAAATATGTTCGACGGATACATTACCGGATACAATTCGGACAGCACGCTGGAAATCCAGTGTGAGAATATGGCCTACAAACTCAAACTGAAACAGGCACCTCATTTCGAGACCCCGGCGAAAGGGACGACGGTGAACGAGGTGCTGGAAGGCAAGTATAATATCCTGAAAGATACCGGCTTCAGGATACACTCGGATACGAAGCGGTTTGAGATACATATCGGCAAGGTAAAGGTCACGGACAACTTCACGGTAGCGGATATCCTTTCCGAATGGTCGAAGTACAAGGTCTACTGTTTTTTAAAATACGATGCCGATGATGACGGGGCCATACCGTCCATTGCCGTCGGGCGTCCTTATTCGTCCAGCAAGGCTCAGCCGGTATTCCCGGAGGATGAATCGACAGGACCGTACAGGATATACTTCAACGAGCATGTGGCGCAGAGCAACCTGAAAGTGGTCAAGACCGATCCGAAGTTTTTGGCGGTGACGGGCAAGGCACTCGGGACGGATGAAAAATTCTTTGAGGTGACAGTACGCATGAATCCTGAATACGACCCGGCGACGCCGGGCAGCAAGGAGTTTCAGACGGTCAATGCCACGCAGATTTCAAAAAAGACGCACAAAGTAACGGGCAACACGACGGCATCAGGAGCGAAGACCAGGACCAAGGTGGATTTATCCACATATACCATCGTACCATATATGTCACCTCATGTCGGAATCAATTCCGACCGGCTTGTAGAAGAGACGACGGAATACTTTCGGAATTACAATCTGAACGGAATCACCGGCAATGTGACAGTATTCGGGGATTTCGGACTGTCTCCTGCCGTACAGGTGGAACTGATCGACTACCGTAATCCTTCCAAGAACGGCGTATACCTCGTGGAAGAGGTAACGACTACTTTCGGGGTGGGTGGATACAGGCAACAACTGAGTATTCCGTATAAAATTAGGAAATAAGATTTACCGTTATTCAACAGGAGGAATTTCTATCAATGGTTCTTCGTTTATTACCTTGATAATATTCGGAAGTTCGCTATTGTATTTATCGTCAGTAGAGCAATCAAAACCTTTTCTTCCACTAATGAAATCCGGTGTCGAAGTTTCAAAAGACCCTTTGCGTACAACCGGTATAAATTTAGTGGTTCCCTGATTGTTATATATTTCATGTGATATTATACCCCCTTCATAAGCGGCACCTCCTTTACCGGATTCAGCTTTCTCTTTATACTTTGGAGTCAGAATGCACAGAACTTTAGTTGCCTTACGGATGCTTTCAAGCATAAATTTAGGCAAGTCAGTTCCATGAGGTTGATACTGGTCTATTTGAGCATCAATCCCTCGTCTTCGCAAATCTTTGGCGAAAGTTTGAATCCAATTCATAAAGACATTGTCTTCTACCTCCCACGCATACGAAATCAACACAAACGGCTTGTTTTTATTCACAATTGGTTCTTCCGCCACTTTATTGAGAATTTCAGGCAGAGGCGTATTATCGATTGTAGGAATGTCTACATCTGCCCAAGGATTCAAAGCTTCTTGTATCGCATCTTTTGGAGTATTCATTAGCAGCAGCCTGTTTATTTTGATAGACAAATCTTTGAGGAATTTTTGTACATCATTCTCATCAAGAGCTAAAAATAAAGTCCTATACCATTTAATTCTTGATGTAAATTCTTCCTTTTCCCGCAATTCTGCCATATATTCCCCATATGTATGAGGTAACGACAATGTTGTTAAATATGGCCTGATTGTATTATAAAACAATGGTCCATCTACATACAGCGGCGCATAATCATTTTCTTTGTTCGATCCGATAATATTCCAAAGCTGTTCATATATATCTGATCTACTGGTCTCTTTTTCATAAATTGTCCGCTCAAGGGAAATTTTAGGAATAACACACTCTCCCCCATTTATAACATCGGCACCATTCTCCGTAAGAGCTATAAAATCTCTATCTTTTAAGTAGAGATAGCCATTATCAATGAGGGTATTTACCAGGAAATACAATATACCCAATTGATTACGAGTAAATTGCTTTTCAGCTGCAAATCTAAAATTTCTGAGCATGTTACCTTGCCCGGCTTTAAAGCATCTTGATTTTTGAAAGAAATCAAATATATATGTAATATAGGATTCTAAAATTTCTTGTTTCATAAGTAATATCATTGTCTTTGCAAAAGTACAAAATAATTGGCAACCAATAAACTATGCTCCTCCTATTCTTTCAAAAAACTCATGTCTTCAGACAAATCCAACCAGTTGCTTATCCGTGAGGCTATCCGCAAGATAGCCTTGGGACGGAGTATGGAGCGTATCAATCTGGCTCCCGGAGGCATGTCCGGTATCGGTACGGCCCGCATGATACACGGCTATGTCGCCAAGATACACGACAACCCCTCGGACGAGGAGTTTTCCGACTACGGCGGTACCATTGATGTCGGCGAGTACCCGGACGAGACGGCCTCCGCCGAACCTGTTATCCATAAAGGCGTGTTGCTCTCGGCCGCCACCAACAGCGAAGGCGGCTTCCTGATCGTCCCCGCACTTTTTTCCGACGTGACCATCTTCATGGATGCCGCCACCCGTTATGCCTATGTGGTTAACTTCTCCCATGTGGATATCCTGCGGCTCAATGCCCGCACGGAAACCGTCATCGGCGTGACCGAAATGGAGGAACTGGATCCGGAAAACGACTCTTCCCCGGACTACGACGAACTGGAAACCACCGGTAACGAGACCTCCACCCACTATACGCCGACGGCCGTCACAACAACCGTTAGGAATGACAAGGACAAGGAAGCGACAACCGTTATCGATGCGGAAAGCATCACGCATACGGTGGACAAGTCTGAAGTCAGACAGACAGCAGATAAAGTGGTACAAAAGGTCAATTCCACGACCGTTGCCGTTGCCGACAACAAGGTGACGCTCGGTGACGAGAATGCCACCGAGCCGCTGGTTCTGGGTAATGAGCTTGCCCGGCTGATGCTCGACTTCCTGACGGAATGTTCGAAAATCATGACTCCCACACTGATGGGCACGATGTCGCCGATCAATATGCCGAACTTCATCTCGCTGACATCACGTATCCAGAAATTTCTTTCCAAGACCAGCTATACCAAATGAGCGTACAACTGCATCCCGATATAGAAACCCTCGACAAGGAGAGCCTGTGCTATTCCATCTATGCACAGCTGTACCATAACTTTTTCAATGCCCAGCAGAAAAAGGACGACGAGCATCCTTACGGCATCGAGGAAGGCGACGAGACCAGCCTGAGACTGAAGAATACCGCTTACGGTTTTGCATCCGCCATTGCCGGAGCCGTTACGGGAGAAGGCGGTTCCGGAAGCGGTGGCTTGCTGTTGGATTACCTGAAAAAATCGGGCGGTGACATGACCGGCAAGCTCAGTGCCAATTACGGTTTCGAAGCCGGCATTGGAAACACCCGTATCCTGGAAACCTATTCGCAGGACATTACCGATCCGGAAGGTGTGGTAACTGCCATCGAGTACGGTATCAGGATTACCGGCAACCTGAAAGTCGGGGGCGACAGCCTGCATATCGGCGGCAGGCAGTTGCTCCGTTACGACGCGGACAAGGCCACCGCTACAATCAACGCTTCCCATATAGACTTTCTGGATGCGACGGTACATTCCAAAGGGGCATGGATTATCGGGGACGAGGATACAGGAATATCCATCTCCCCGACACGGCTGGCCGTGGGCGGGCAGGATGTCTATCATCGTGGCAACGCCAATACGGACACGGTGGATTGGATGATGCGGGACGGCATGGTGAGACGGAATCTGACGGTGCGAGGGAGTACGGTCATGGATGGCGGACTGAAAGCCTTGCAAGGCGTGGAACTGGGCGACAAAGGGAAATGTCTGCTTTCGTTTTCGGAAGAGGATGTCGCGCTCGGCGGGTTCCTCTCGTTCCTGGACGGGTTCGGCATCCGGATCGGAGATGTTCCCGTACTGCTCTGTACCGACAAGGACAAGATACAGCTCGGGAGTATCGGTGGTGACCTTCTTTTAGGCGGCGACCATACCCCGAAGATACGCCTGTTCTCCGGCATATCGGACGTGGACGGCGAGTGTCTGATGCTTTCCCCTTACGGAAAGGCTTGTTTTCCGGGCTCGCTGACTGTCCGCCACAACTACGGCGCCGACCTGCTCTCCTCATACCGGGTAGACACTTCCGATGAAGGTATCGTTATCCACAAGCGCTTGCGGATGGGCACAGCAGAGGGATTTATGTTCACAGGCGACAGGGAGCGCGTATCGCTTTCTTCCGAGGTAATCTACGAGGAAGAGGACGTAAGGACGGCTATCCCTCACAGCACGGATTTTTCACACCGTCCGTCCGTGAGCTGTTATGCCCCGCAGAACCGTCACAGCGAATCGTTCCATATCCGCACCGATGCCGATTTCGTTACGGTCGCTGTTCCGTTGGAAGCAGCCGGGCATATCGGAATCCATGCGTCGCCCACCCGGATTACTGACAGAATCCTATACTTGACAGAGGCGTTACGCCTGCAAGCGGTGGAGGACGGTATCCGGCATTACGGAAACAGCGTCTTTACCGGGTCGCTCTCTTCGGAGTTCTTTTCCCCGGGCCTTTCCGGAAGCGGATGGGCTGTCCGCCGGAACCGGACGACAGGAGGCGTCTCCGCCACATTCGACGAGGTGGTGGCCCGCCGTAAGTTCCGCGCCTATGAGTTCGAGGTCGAAAAGACTTCGGTAACCAACGGTTCCTTCTGGATCAGCGACAGCTGTTCGGGAGACACCGTGGAAAAACTGTCATAATCCATGTCCGTATTCCGTTATCCGACATACAAGATCCGTATCGCCCCCGACTCGCAGAAGACACAGGGACTGCAAGCCGGGGATATCATCCGCAGGCAATATGCCGAACGGGAGCGTACCGTCTATTCGCTGATGTGCGTGACAGAAACCGGAACGGAGCTTGTCGGAGACAAGGACGCCCCTTATTTCATCGGGGCATTGCTGGACGGGGACGAACCGCAGGGCGGTGAACTGCTGGACTTCGTGCGGATTACCAACCTGTTCGATACGGCACGTAGCGGCGCCTTGTACCTGACGGCTTCTGACAGCGATTCACCCTATATGGATGTCATCGACGGCATGGCGACCGAACGCTCCCTGTGCTATCCCGTCATGGACGGAGGCATGGCGGGAGTGCCGGACAAGTCCAGGTACGCCGTTTATGGCAGCATGCTGCAAACGGAATATCTGGATGCCGATTCGGAAGCGACACGCATTGTCCGCATTATCCGCAACGCGGAACCGGCAGGAAACGATTCCTTCGGGCTGATGCTGACATTGGAAGAACCGGTCGGATACCCGGAGCGCCTGCTGGTATCGTTCAAGGTCAGGTCTTCCAAAACATCAGGTTCCGTACCGATCCGATTCGGCTATACGAACCGTGAAAAGACGGATGCGGAAGATGAAATCTCCATCGGCCGGGAATGGAAGTACAAGTTATGGGTCATCACCGTGGATTACCCGGCACAGTACAGCCGGAGCCTGTTTCTTGACCTGACATCAAGCCTGGCCTCCGAGTGGGACTGGTGCGAGGTCGCCGACCTGAACATTGTTCGTCTTGCCTCCGTATCCGCTTTCAGCGAGGCGAGCAAGGCCCGTGTGGGAAAGGTCAGCGGCATCATCGATCCGGTCTTCGGCATGTTGGATGGTTACGGGGCCTATTTCCAGAATCTCTATGCCACACGCAATGTCAATATAGCCGGCACGCTTACCGCGGGAGACGAGAACGGTTTTTCAAGCACGTTTTATGTGGGCAAAATCCACAAGAATGTCATACCCGACAGCCTGTCC
This sequence comes from Bacteroides sp. LFL-34, assembly GCF_027257075.1. NCBI lineage: Bacteria > Pseudomonadati > Bacteroidota > Bacteroidia > Bacteroidales > Bacteroidaceae > Bacteroides > Bacteroides sp. LFL-34. The sequence continues at coordinate 69,645 of NZ_JAPQKZ010000014.1, forward strand.
TGCCGGTTCAGCCATTCGGAAGAGCTGGATGAAACATCTCCCGCCGGACTCGGGCGGTGTGTACGGATAGCCGGAGACAGTCTTCTTGGTGCGCAAAGTGCCGCCTGGCGGGAGGCTCATACAGGAGTCTGTTATTGTTTCTCAGTCTGGATAAAAGCGGAAGATACGGCAGCCATCCGGTTCTATCAGGATGAACATCTTGTCGGTGATCGGACGGTGGCTGCCGGTAAAGGATGGGTCCGTTATAATGTCCCGTTCCTCATACGCGGGTCAGATTCCCCCGTCATGTGTCTCGGCATTGCCGCTTCCGTCCCCCTGTCGTTGTCCGCCCCTCAATTGGAGGCCGGAAGGAACGTGACCCCCTATCAGGCGACCGATGAAGCCTTGTCCTACACGGACGATTACGGTGCCTGGTTCAATAAGGGAGGTATCGGGGGTACCATACAGAATCCCCTGTTGCGGCTGAACGAAGACGGCTCGATCGTTTCACGGGACGGTTCTTTCGTCATCCATCCGGACGGGACGGGCCATTTCGCCTCGGGACGGTTCAAGTGGGGCAAGGATACCATCGAACTGCGCGATGTGACCATCCGCTGGGAAGACCTCGATGAGGAGGCGCAGGAACTGCTCAAGCCCCGTTCCGTCTCCCTGACAGGCGGCACGGCGTTCCATTTCAAGGACGAGCTTTCAGGCGCATGCGAGCCGGAGAATATCCCGCTTGTGGCGACCGAATACAATTTCGAGCCGGAAAGTCGGCAGTGGGAATACCTTGCCGTTGACGGCATATGGAAAGATGCCGGATGCAATGCCACCGTATTTGAAATGACACCCCCGTTTCATGGCTGGGAAGGGCGCGACGTGCTGACCCTCCGCTACACGGCAACATACCGTAATGAAAAAATCAGTGCGACCCATACCTTTTTCAAACTTTACGACGGATCTCCCTCCTATACTGTTTATGTGGAGTCTGAAAACGGCACGACATTCCGCAACGGAATCGTCTCGACGGTACTCCGTGCCAGGGTGTACAGGGGCGGTGAAGAGATTACATCGCTCATTCCCGACGGCAATTTCCGCTGGATACGGACGAGCCGCGATACGGAGAGTGACAGGATATGGAACGCCGCACCGCGTTACGGCAGGGAGATAGAGATAACCGGCGGGGACGTGTGGTGCAAGGCCGTTTTCGACTGTGAAGTGAATATATCAACAACATTACAATAAGCATATGGCAATCAAAGTAGCACGCGGACAAGTCACCATCATCGACCAGAATGATGCTGTCTCCTTACAGGCGTTTATCGGTTCCTCGCAACCGCTGACCCAGGTATTCAACAAGGATACCGGCGCGTATGCCCCCTCGTGGGCGGCATCCCCGTACCTGATATTGACCCCTTCTCTGTTTGTCAGCGGCAAGGCGGCCGTAGACCAGATCTCATCCGTCGGCAACGCGGCGACATTGACAGCCGGTGTCAAGAGCGGTTCCGCCAAATGGTACAAGGACGGCACGGTCATAACTTCCGGACAGGACAGCTGCACGATCGGCGCCGCTTCCGCCAAATACGCCCTGACCGTCAAGGCAAACCACATGACCGTTTCCGCCCCGCAGGTACGGTATACTTTCGAGGCAATCTACATCGATGCCAACGGGCTGGAGATTCCTTTCCGTGCGGAGGTACAGTTCACCCAGCATCTGAACGCGGGGGCGATGATTGCCGCCGTGGCTTATGCCCCCGACGGCATTGTCTTCAAGAACGATGAAGTGGCTACGCTCAAGGCGCACTGCGACCTGTGGCGGGGCGCCACCATCGATACGACCAATGTGACCTATGCCTGGGGCATCAAGGACTCTGCGGTATTCGCCAACACGACCCTTACAGCCGAGGCAAAAACCGGTGCGACCACCGTTACCGTCGCTTCCGTCACCAATATGGAAGCCGGGGGTAAAATCTCTATCGGGTCCGTGCAGTACACCATATCGGCAGTAAGCGCTTCAACCAAAGTGGTAACGCTGACTTCGGCACTCACGGGAACCAGCGCTTCTGGCAGTCCGGTATCCTGTCCGTATTACAATGCAATGCTGGGGGCCGGATGGGCCTGCCTGACTTCCGCCAATCCCCGTGGAGTGACGGCAGGCTGGACCACGAACGAGATTACCATTACGGCGGATGCCGTGCTGAATTTCGAGACATTCAAATGCGCCATCAAGGATACGGATACATCAGCGGGCAACAGTTCGGCAAACAAGGTGGTCTGCGATATCATCTCGTTCACGGACATGTCGGACCCCATCACGGTGGATCTTGTCAGCCAGAAAGGGTTCACGATAAAGAACAACGGCAACGATGTCGATGCCAAGGCGGTACTGTACCGCAACGGAGAGGAACTGGATGCGAACGGCACAGCCTATACTTATACATGGAAATTGTGGAACTCGGCCGGAACATCGGTCATAAAGACCTATACGGGAAAATCCATCACCGTATCGAAAGCGGATGTGACCGGCAAGGGCGTACTCATGTGCGAGGTATCGAAATAATATAGAAACGTTATTGATTTTAATGGACGGTGACCGGTATGAATCGGTCGCCGTATTTATTGAATGGCAATATTCTTATTTGTGACGGCAACCTGCTACCATTCTTTTGGCCTATACTTTCCGTAAAGAGCATATATGGTAAAGACACTGGTCGCCCGGGGGCAGGCGACAATCCACATACAGAAAGACGGCTATACCATCAGCCAGTCGCTCGGAGAATATGTCTTCCCCGCGGATGCGGACGGGAAGATACCCTCCGCCGTATCCGTCACTTCCACCATCCAGGTAACGCTCGGGGATTCCGATTTTTACGGATTCTCCATCGGACCGGTTGTCAAACCTGCCGGGTTCTCTTCCATATCCGTCAACAACAGCAACAAGACCATTACCTATAACATTGCGGCGGGTACGGCCACGCTGGCCGACCATGGTACGGTTTCCATTCCCGTCATCATATCCGGAGCTACCTATACCCTGTCATTTGTCTGGTCGAAAGCCAAATCCGGTACGCCGGGAAAAGACGGTGCAGATGCCTCCATGCTCGACTGGGTCAAGGAGTGGAACACGGGCAAGACACTTATCAACAACAACACGGTCATTACCCCGAAACTGTTCACCGGCATCAAGAACAGCGACGGCACTGTTTCCGGTATCGCCATCGGTTCATTCCCACTTTCCGTAAAGACAGCTTCCGGAACGGTTACTGTCGAAACTGTCAACGGCATCTATGGCTTCAAGGACGGTTACAAGACCTTCTACGTGGACAACGGGGGCAACGTGCAGTTAGGCAACGGCAGCCAGTCCATCAAATACAACGCTTCCACCGGCAAAATCGAGTTCGGGGCTGATGTCAGCCTGAACTGGGCCGGTGCGGCCTATATCGATAAGGACGGCATCTTTACCGGAAAACTCTCCGCCGATACCGTGAAAACGTTGCATCTCGATGCCACACAAATCACCTCGGGCACGATTTCAGCTTCTCGTATCGACGTGGCCTCCCTGAAAGCCTCGCTCATCACCGCCGGAAACATCAATGCCCTGACCCTCACGACCACCAAGGGAAGCATCGGAGGGTGGAGTATCGACAGTGACAGCATCTATCGCGGAACGAAGAAGAATGCTGCCAATACCTATACGGCGGCATCCGGATCGATGACTGTCGGATCAACGGGTATCCGTGGCTATAAATGGCGTCTTGAATCGACGGGAGCCGGTGCGGTGGCGGGCGGCAATATCGTGTGGGACGCTTCCGGAAATGTTACTTTCGCCGCTTCCGTTTCCCTTCAATGGACAGCCCCGATTGATTCCATAACCACCGCTCTGGGTGGTAACACCTACCCCAAACTGACCAAAATCACCGCGGCAGGTATTTATACCGGGAGCATTACCGCCGGTCAGATTACTGCCGGTACCATTTCCGCCGACCGTATAGCGGCGGGCAGCATCAATGCCTCCAAACTGGATACGGCCAGCGTGAAAGCCTCGCTGGTTACGGCAGGCAACATCGAAGCCCTTACGCTGAATGTCACCAAGGGCAAGATTGGAGGCTGGATGATCGGAGCGACGGCATTGAGCGGCAGCCATATCCTGCTTGACAGCGGGAACAGGCGCTTGGTGGTCTATGGATTGAACTCCAGCGCGACAGCCGGACAACGGGTACAGCTGTATTATGGCAGCGACAGTGATTTCGGGCTGTACGCGACCAACAGCGCGGGGGCATGTATCGCCCGTCTCGGTTCACAGAACAATATCGCCGGGTGGACGATAGATGTGTCTTCCATCCGGAAAGGCAACGTGGTGTTGGGCGGTGACGGTTCGATAACGAACGGTACAAAATGGAAGCTGAACAATGACGGCAGCGGTCAGATCGCTTCCGGAAACATTTCGTGGGATGCAGCCGGGAAAGTCTCGTTTTCCCCCGCTGTCTCCCTGCTGTGGAAAAACGACATAGAGGCGGCTCGGAAATCCAATTACGGCTATCCTTACTACCATAAGATTGTCATCAACGGAGAGGAAGACGTGTATTATCCTGTCATTTTCAAAGGCGGCGAGCAAACCGTCAAGCGGGATATCCTGATCCGTCGCGGTTATAGCGAGCAGGCTCCTGACAGTTGGAACACCTCCACCCATAAAGGCGGATTGATCCTGCTTGTCAAGGCCAATTTCGGCGGTTGGGGCGGTATCGCCTATTCTTGGGACATCTACGAGCTTTCCGAGATGTACTGCCGCATGTTTGCCGGGGCCGCCCTGTGCGGTAACAACTGCATGTTCGCCGTGTTCCTGCGTGGCGGCGGGACGGGCGGTGCGGTCTACCATATCTATTCCGACCAACCGATCGTCAGCAGTGCCATGAGCCCGTCCCCCATACCGGCGGCTCCCCAAATCGCCTATAACTCGGATTTGATTTTCCAGAGCGGTTCCACGAAAGCGAACGCCCCGGCTCCCCGTACGCTGACCGCTTCCGTGGAGGAAGAGATACGGCGCAGGCGCTTTATCGCATTGGCGCAAGGCAGCGACAGTACCCTTGCCGCCCATCCGTTGACTTATATCGGCTCTACGGGAATTTACACCGGAACATTGACGGCGGCGCAGGTCAATGCCGTCAGCATCAACGCATCCAGCATCAAGGCCGGGACACTCTCGGCTGACCGTATTGCGGCGGGCAGTATCAATGCCTCCAAACTTGATGCGGCCAGTATCAAATCCTCGATCATCAATACGGCCTATATCAACGGTCTGAGCTGTACCTTCACCAAGGGGAAAATCGGGGGCTTTACCATCGGGAGCGACAACATCACCGTCGGCAGTGTCGGAACAGCCGGTGCCATACCCTTGCAGATCCGCTCGGCATCAGCCGGAAGCGGTTACTGGTACACGGGAGGGTACAAACCATTGGGCATTACGCTGACCTGGCATCAGAGCAGCAATGCCGGCCATATTGTCTTCGGACAGATTGCGGCAAGCGGGAATACGGTCAAGACCGGATTCATCGGCATACAGATGATGTCCTGGGACCATCTGGAATACTTCTGCCTGTCGGCCAATTATACCAAAAGCGGAGCGAAGGAGGTCTATAACCGCATTGCTGGGTGGGCATTCGACCATAACCACATCTGGAAGAACAACATCTCGTTGGGCTCGGACGGTTCGATCACGAACGGTACAAAATGGAAACTGAACAACGACGGCAGCGGGCAGATTGCGGGAGGTAATATCTCATGGAACGCTTCCGGTTCCGTTATTTTCGCCTCTTCCGTGTCTGCCCAATGGACGACCGGAATCACGACCGCCCAGGAACTTGCCTCGGCCATGGCGTTCGGCAAGATGCTTTACCGTGACCCCACTTTCTGGAAAGGGAACAACGGCACTGCCGTCTATAACAATTCCGGTAACGGCATGGTGACGATTACCCGGGAGCAGGACACGGCCGCCCCCAATGACAGCAAGTACGTACTGAAGATACAAACCAAGGGTACGGCCAGCCCCGGCAACGGGGGATTCTATTTCGGAACGACTTGCAGCTCGCGCAAGGTACTGGTCGCCCGTATCATCGCCAAGATACCGGCCGGACGCAACATCTGTTGGGCGACCAACAGCATCGGCACAGGCGGCTCAAGTCGCTGGCTCACCCCCACGGCCGGTACGGGAGACTGGAAGGAGTACATCTACAAGGTCGTCTGCGGGACCTCGAATTTCTCCAGCACCCATTACTTCTATATCGACGGGGCACAGGGAACGGCTTCCACCCCGCTGACCTGGTATGTGGCCTATGCAACGGTCTTTGACCTGACATCGACGGAAAAATATACCACCACCATTGACGCTAATGGGGTATACACCGGTACCGTGAAGGCGAACCAGATAATCGTGGACAGTGCGTTGGTGGTTGGCGGAAGTTCCTATAACGGAAGTGTCTCCGTCAGGGATGCGAACAACGCTGTCAAAGTGACCCTTGACAGGACAGGCATCACGGCCGTGGCCGGTAAGATCGGCGGGTGGGCAATCGGAACAAGCTCGCTTACAGCATCCGCCCCAAGTTCCGGACACCGCATTGTCATCAGTGCATCCGGCTATATCTATCATGACAATCCTTCCTCGGGAAAAGATTACTGGGGTCTGAAGACTGACGGTTCCGCCACGTTCGGATGCGGGAAGATCTCGTTTGCAGCTGACGGTTCCGGGTATCTTGCCAACCAGAATATCAAGTGGGACGCCGGCGGTAACGTGACCATGACCGGAACGATCAATGCCAACGCCGGGACCATCGGGGGCTTTTCCATCGGTCAGGGACGTATCGGCTCTACCGCTTCGGGTAGCGGTTCCGGGGGTGGACTGGCCATTTACAATGACCTGTTCCGCGTGGGAAACACCACCTCCTATGTCCTTTTCGGGGCGAACACGTTTCCGGCATCCACAGGTGGTACATGCGCCACCGGCAGAATCGTGAACAACAAGTATAATTCATACCTGAACAACTACGGGCTGTATATCGAGGTAAAGAATGGATACAGGAATTATGGTGTGTGGTCCAACGCGGCATTGGTCGGTCCTGCCGCCATAGGCATCAAGATGAAGACCGTATATTTTACGGGCTCCGGGTATTCCATTGACTTCTCCGCCGCCAACATCTTCTGCATCTATGCCAATGCCACCTATAATGTCAGCCTCCCCAGCGCATCGTCAGTCGCGAGCATGTTCGGGTATTCGAGCCTTCCATCGGATTTCGCTTACGTGTTCACGTTGTTCTACAGTTATAACTGGGGTGGACACGTGAATATCATGAATGTGAGGAACCAGAACGGGGGCACGACAAACTACGGTATGGAGAGAGGGGATTCACTGACCCTTCTTTGCTGCAACTACCCGTCATTCCACTATCAGGCATTAAATTACAACAGCTAGTAACCGGAATCCATAGCCTTGCCCTATACTTATTAAAAAGCCAAAGCGTATGAACATTACCAACATCACTGTCACCAAGACCGCTGAAGAAAAAACGGAGAACGCCTCCTATGTATTGGAGTATTCTATTGTCAATGACGAGCTGAACCGTCTTCATGTTTCCGTGAATGAGAAGGAAGCCGATACGGAAGGGAACATACCCCCCGTCGGGATTATCTACATGGAACAGGGGAACATCTCCTGTAATCTTCCCGCTGGAAGGGAACTGGGTCCCATATTCCGGGATTTCGACAAGATGCAGCAATATATCCGTGAAAGTATCAATCCTAAAAAAGAATCATAATGGAACTGAGTGTCAAGGACCGCCTTTACCTGCCGACCTTCCTGCCGGCACGTGGCAACTTTAAGGAATTCAACCTCAAAAAGGAAATCCTGCGTAAAATCGCCATCGGTGACGAGGAACGTAAAGCCATCAACCTTCGTGAAAATGCGGAAGACAAGCGTATCGAGTGGGACGTGGAGAAAGAGCATCCCTTGGAGGTAGAGTTCTCCGCCGACGAGATGGCCTACCTGCAAGCCGCCTGCGAGAAGATCTCGGACGAGGAACTGCCCGACGATATGTGGGGCACCGTGGAGGCGATTTATAACGAAATCTCCAACGCATAAACCGAAATTTCTGTCTGCCGCTACTCTTTACACAAAGAGTACCCCGGTCGTACTCTTGGGTGCGGCCGGGATTTTTATATCAACACCATGGCCAGAGAGGATATCATAATGGATGCCGAATACGGGGAAGTGGAAATGTCCGGACGGGTTGCCGGAAAGACTTTCCATAACTTCCGCCTGCTTGACAGCGTGGAAGATGCCGACAATGCGGACTTCCGCCACGGGGAGATAACCGTACCGGCGGACTTCCTCTCATCGTATAGCGATGCAAAAGGTATTCATATCCGTATTCCCTATACGCCCGACAACCGGTTATTGACGGTACGGATTGCCATGGAAAGCGGGTCCGGCGGCGTGGAATATGTGCGTTGCGCAGCCACCAGCAAATGCTGGTTTCCTGTCATGCAGGAATATGGTGACGGGACGAGGCAGGCGGTGACCCTGCCTTCGCTCTATGCCTTGAATGAAGACGGCCTCTATAACCTGCTGATCAGGGAAGACTGCCTGGTTGTCTACAGCGGCGAGGAGACGGACTTCGGGATCGGAGCCTCCAAGATGCAGAACGGGACATTCCTGCTCAAGGCCGTGGCCGGCAATCTCTACCAGCATCCGACTACCGGTGTGGGGCTGATAGACTTCCTGCACTCCAACATGGAGAACAACGGTCTGGCTGCCAAACTGCAGGCGGAGTTTGGTGCGGACAAGGTCGTCATCAAGAACGCCTATATAGACTCGGCAACGGGAGAACTGTTGCTGGAAACCGAGGAGAAGGAGGACAACCATGGGTAATTACCGAGTCATCACCGGACAAAATATCTATGATGTCGCCCTGCATCTGTACGGGAGCATCGAAGGGATTGTGGACCTGCTTATCAACAATCCGGGTCTTTCACTGGAAACGGAACTCCGCACCGGGCAGGAATTGACCTATACCGACGGATTCATCATCAATGCCGATGTGGTCGCCTATAACGAGATGCACGGCATTGTACCCTCCAACGGTGAACGACATGTCTATCCCAAACATTTCACTTGCCCGCAGACGGCCGTTTTTTCGTTGTCAGCGGCACTTGTGTCCGTGCAGTGCGAGGTTTCCGGAACGGGAACGTTGGAAATCGACTGGGGCGATGATAGTGCAGCGGAAACCGTCATTCTCGGCCATATACCGTACACGCTACACCATACGTTCGACAGCCGTGTGCGCCACAAGCGCAAAATCCGATGGTTTGCCGATGCCTCGTTCCGCCATATCGACTGGAGCGGCATGACCCCTTCGTCCGTCATCCTTCTCCGTGAGCTGCATGTGGAAGAACTGACGCTCCGGGGGTGCACGCTTGCACTGGACGGTTTCCGGATTTTGTCGGGCACTTACCGGATAGACCTGTCCGGAAGCATGGTATCCGACCTCTTGCCGCTCATCGAATGCCGTGGTCTGATGGAACTCGACCTGTCGGAGGTGCGAATCAAACCGACCGTATTGGACAAATACCTGATGGCTATCGTGGAATGCTACGGCAACCGGCGTAACTGCCGGATGACACTGCCTGTTTCCCCGACGGGGACTTACAGGGAGCCGGACCGGGACGAAACGACCGGACGCTACCGTATCATATCGGGTATGGAGGCCATATGGGTCATCCTGCATGAGGAGAGCTGGAACGAGGGCGGAGCCTGGGAGTTTATCATCGACAATAAAACTTATACAGTGGAATGAGCCGTACGATCAAGGAAATATACAACGAGGCCGTTGCGGAACGCAACCAGAGGCTGGAGCTGGCAGAGTTTGCCAGCGACTCCAAACTGTCCGTCATGAACGGCATCCTGTGGGTAGTGGCGGCAGCCATATACAGTTTCGAGACCCTGCTGGATGTCTTCGCGGTGGATATTTCCGAAGCCATCAACGGGCGTATCAACGGTACGCCTGCCTATTATGCCAACGCCCTGCTGCAGTACCAGCAGGGAGACGAACTGACGGTGCGGGAAGACGGGCTGGCGTTCGGCTATCCGAATGTCGACGAAACCAAACGCATCATCACACAGGTATCGTATGTGGAGAGTACCGATGACCGGAACCTGGACAGCAAGCTGATCCTGAAAGTAGCTACCGGCACGAAAGGCAACCTTTCCGCCATACCGCCTGAAGACCTGGTACCCATCAATGCCTATATCGGCAAGTTGAAGTTTGCCGGAACACGGGTGGAGGTCATCTCCACCAAGGGCGATGTGCTGATACCGCGCCTGACGGTCTTCCATGACGGGGCCGTACCTGAATCCGAGGTATATGACGCCATCGAGGAGCAGCTGAACGCCTATATGATGGAAATCGACTTCGATGCCGCCGTCTATGTCTCCCGTCTGACGGATGCCGTACGTCGTGCGGAACATGTGACCGATGTCCATATTGACGAGAATGCGGTACCCGAACAGGGAATCTTCATAGCCAGCCACGATACCGACGGCCATATCCGGCCCCCGCAGCGTGTCGCCCGCATGACCCATACCGCATCGGGATACCTGAAAGAATCATCCGGCAAGGACGAGGAGGCCGGCCTGCCCAACTTCCGTGAGGCCATCATCCTGAAAATAGAAAACCATGAGGTATAAGTTATCCATAGACCGCACCGTAAACCGCCTTGTCCCGCACTATCTGTCGGGACGGAAATTCATCCTGTTCGTGCAGAGCTGCCTCTACCCGCTGCAACGCACCAACGAGTGGTTCCGCAGTTTCACGAGGGAACGGCACATCGAGGCGCGCATGACCTCACAGGTCATCTATTTCGAGTGGTTCCTGAACTACCGGTTCGGTAAATACATCAAGGACGGCAAGGACCGCATCTTCATCAAGGACAGCACGAGTGTCGGTGTGGACCTGTACCACGAAGGGGCGGAATACCAGCGTCCTTTCACCGTATGGTACAACGGGGAACAGGTTACAACGGACAATGAGGCGGAACGCCCCCGTCCGTTCTACCTGCTGGCGGAAGAGAAGCTGATCAACAAGGTCAGCTTCATGGTCTGCGTCCCGCCCGTCACCATACCTCCGCGGGAACTGGTCTATATGCTTTCCTATGTGGTGAACACCTATAAGACAGCAGGCAAGACCTACCTGATCAAGATCGACGAAGACGAATACACCCCCAATAAGAATACAGGACAATGAAAGAATATATTGCGGAAACCGGCGGACGGTATACCTACTCGGACGATATCCTGAACTTGCAGGAACTGGCTCTCAGCATGAGTGCCGTTTTTGACGGCTGCTCGGACTTCATCATCTCCGGATGCGAGATCGAGGGTCCCCGCGTCTCCCCGGGTTATGTCTGGCTCGGCGGAAAGGTACGCCGTTTCGACGGCTGCGCCGATGCTGTCTATCCCTATTATATATACGAAATCAACCGGCATGAATCGGTGGTCTACGCCAATGAGGTCAACAAGCGCGGGCGTACCTGTTATCTCTGTGCCGGAGCCAAGGCTGTCCCGGATACGGTCGATCCGGTTACTGACAAACTGCCGGCGGCCATCGAGGTGACGGAGAGCTATGCACCCCGGTTCATCGACAAGTTCTTCGGCCGCTATGCTGTCCTGCTCGATACACCTTTTGCCCGGCAGACCGTCAAGAAGGATCTGGTGCTGGCCGGAACGTTCACCGGGCAGAAAGAAATCAGCTCCAAGACCGCCGTCTCCGTCAGCGGCGGGAACGGCTACATGCTCAAAGGCATCGTCAAGGCGGACGGCCATGCCGCCATCGGTGCCTACCTGCACGGTCTGCTTGTCAACGAGATTGTCATCCGGACGGACGGCACGTTCAGTTTCATGAAACAAGGCAAGGAACTGGCCAGGGTTACGGAAGACGGCATATCCTGCGGTACTTCGCTGAATGAAAACGCCCGGATCGGGGCTGTCCGCATCAAGGGATACGACATCTATAACACCTCGGATGTGACGGATGAGGGTTGTATCCGTATCAATTACCACGGCACGGAGGGCGGCGGAACAAAATACCGTGACTTTGCCGTGCATGACGGAAAAGCCTGCACCACACCTGTTTTGAAAGTCATCGGGCGTACCGCCACCCTGCAGGTCGGCGGACTGCTCTCCCTGCAAAGCACCGGACGGGGTATCGATATTCAGAATACCGCCTATACGAAAGACAATGCCAGGCTGACAAACCTGATTACCTGGCGCGACAGTGCCGCCGCGCTGCTCGCCACCGTCGGCTTCGACACCGCTGACAGTTTCCGTTTTGCGCTGAGGAACGCTCTGGGCGACATCGTGCTTGCCCCTTTGGGAGCGGTGGATGTGCTCGGTACGCTTAAAATCAACGGAAAATCCGTGTCCGACACCTATGTGACCGTCAGGGCCTTTACGGAGGCGATGGGAAAGAAAGTGGATGTGGTAGAAGGCAAACAGCTCTCTACCGAAGACTTCACGACCGAATACAGGAAGAAACTGGCGGCTATCACTACCGGAGAACTGACGGAGGGCGGCGAAGGTTATGTCACATCGGGAACCGTCGCGGCGGCTTTGAAAATGAAACTCTCCGCCGACGGGAACCTTTCCGATGTCATGGACAAGGCTGCCGCCCGGAAGAATATCGATGTCTATTCCAAAGCGGAAGCCGGGGAGGTATTTCTGGAAATCTCCGAAGGATTGAAGGAGCTGGTGCGCCTGACGGCGGACGAGATCAGCGGGCTGACGGCAGAGGAAGCCGCCGAACTGAAAGCAAAGCGGCAGGCGGCCGTCAGGGATACCCTCGATGCCGAAAAGAAAGGTACCGGGGAGCTGAAACTGGCCAAGACCTCGAACCTGTCCGACCTTCCGGACAAGGGCAAGGCACGCAAGAACCTCGAAGTCTATTCCACGGCCGAGATAGACCGGATGATGGACGGCAAGCTCGGGACTGACTCCGCTTACGAGGGCATTGTCTTCACACCCGAACTCAGGGACAAACTGCTGGAAATCAAGACCGGTTCGTTCGCCTACATAGATGAAGGTGGCATTTCGCACGCGCAGGTCGAGGGATACGTGATGACCTCGCAGGTTGTCAGGGAACTCAAGAAAAAGGCGGAACGGCTGATGGGCGGCTACAACGCTTCCGAAAAGGATACCATCGCTACCAACCTGAACCTGTATACCAAGGTCGGGGCGGACGCCCGCTTCGCCGCGCTTGAAAACCTGTTCCAGGATTACATCGACTTTTTGACCGGGCAAGGAAAATCCCCCATGGAAGCCCGGCAGCTCCTGCGGAACAAGTTGGACGTGCTGTCCAAAGACGAAATCGTCAAGGACTACCTGCGCAAGGACGGCAAACTTTCCGACCTGTCCTTGCCGACAGCGGAGGCGAAACGGCAGGCCTGCCGCGCTATCGGTGCCGCCTATGCGGAAGAATACCAGCCCCTGCTGGCGGATACAGGATGGATACGGATGGAAAACAGCGGCTCGGGAACAGATACCCAGGGGCTGTTTGTCCGCCAGATCGGGAATATCGTGTCCATACAGGGGTATATCAATACCGCACGCAGGGACGGCAGCAACTGGGGCGGCATCGTGGCCGTCATCCCGAACAAGATACAGCCCCCGAGATACAGCGTGCGCTGCAGCGCCGCTGACTGGAACGATGACCACAAGTACAACCGGGGCTCCTCGTTCACCATCTACGGCGGTTCGCGCAGGATACAGCTTTACGAGCGCGGTATGTACAATGTCAATGTAGAACTCAACTTCACCTATTTTGTATAGTCATGAAACATAAACTCAATGTAAACGGCGATATCGAAAGCCGACGGAGGATTGCGGAGCGCAGGAACGCTCCCGTCCGTGAAACCGTACAGCAAACCATTCAACCGCAACATCATGAAACAGAAGAAAATCAGGCGGCAGCCGCAGAAGAAACCGTCTCCCCGGCAGCAGAAGCCCCGAAAGCGAGAAGACGGAAGACCGCAGGGGACGCTTAAGCGCTTTCCTTTCGACGAGACACGGATAGGCTTCATGCTCCGGTATGAGATGCCGGTAGTCTATCATCTGCTCCGCAGGTTATGCGCCACGCAGCAGCCCTTCGAGCCGGACTGGCAGGTCATACGGTCGGTGGCGGAGGCATCGAAAGACCCTTCCTGCGGCAAGGCGAAGTTCCGCCGCTACCTGGACGAGTACCGCCGGGACGGGGTCTATTGCCGACGCGGGAAACGGCTCACGCCGGGGCGCAAAGCCTACTATGAAGGCATATGCCGCCGCAAGAGAGAAGAGTATATCCGCCGGAACCGCAGAAGGTTGCTTGCCGAAGCGCGGAACGCGCCGGGCGGCGACAGACTGCTCGGGGAGATTAAAAGCATTCTTAAAATGAAACGGTAATGCGTTGAAGGACAATACCGGTGACAAACATTCATGTACATGTATGGCTGTTCCGGGTGATTTGCCTAATTTTGTATTCCACGGTCGCTGCAAGACCTTTCCATATTATCAAATGAGTATCCTCTTTCGGGATACGGTCAGCGAGACATCCTCTCCCAGTTTTATCAGTTGAACGCGGACGGTGCAACCGAACCCGTCCGTCCTGTTACCAGTTTCTTTGCGATGCGGGTATGCCGTGTCGCATTCTTCGGGCATTTTTAAATCCATAAAACAAAGCGTTTATGCAAGAAGAAGAAAAGAACAACGGCATGGAAGGCATGTCTGTCGAGGAAATGTTCCTCGGCGTTCAGGAATCTTATCAGGAGGCACAGTTGCGTGCCCAGGAGGAGAACAGGGCTTTCGCCCGTACGGAGTTCTTCCGCATGGACAAGTTCGGGACTTACCGTCTCCGTATCCTGCCCATCGCTCCCAATCCGGACGGCTCGCCGACACGTCCGGGCTATGAGTATCCCGTCCACCAGCTGCTTCTGGAGCTGGAGAAACCCGCTACGGGGAACAAGCCCCAGAAGATGTATGTCACTGTCACCCGCGCTACCGATGCCGGATATAGCGTTGATCCCATCGAGACCTACCGCCGCATGGCCGTCGAAGCCGCAAAAGAGGACGGGGACGACAAACTGGCGGAAAAGATTGCCGGGGGCTCGTTCGGAGGCGGTCTGAAATACAGTTATGGCCACTGTCTCTATGTATTCGACCTGGGTGAACGTGCCAAAGGCGTGCAGATGATGACCCTTTCCCATGCCCAGTTTAAGGACCTGGATGAGAGGAAGTTCAAGCTGTGGAGCAAGAAACTGGCCAAGAATCCGTCTTACCCGTGCCCGGTTTCCTCGGTGTATGACGCCTATCCGGTGGAGATTGAAAAGCGCAAGAACGGAGCCAAGACCGAGTATGTCATTTCCATTGACAACGAATCGGAACCGGTACCGTTGACCAAGGAGGAGCTGACCGCCCTGATGGGTGCGCCGCGTATCCCGGAAATCATCTACCGCTACACCCGTTATCATCTGGGAGCCACCGTCGAGTTCCTCAAACAGTGCGACGGCATCTACGGCATGTCGCTCATGGAGACGGATGAAATGAAGACGGTCATCGACACGCTGGACGGTGAACTGCCCAAGGAGGACACATCCGCGTTCTCGTTCGACCGCCGTACGAAAGATAACAGGGAAAACGGGCGTGAAGGCGGAGGCATCTCGCTGGACGACCTTTTCGAACGTTATGACGAGCTTCAGCGGCAGGAACTCGGTGACAAGACCGAGGAGGGCCAGGAGCTGCGTGCGATGATCCGCGGCTACATCGAGCAGGAAGGACTCTCCGTGCGTGTCACACGCTCCACGAGCAACCGTGAACTGCTCGACCTGATCGAAAGCGAGATGGAGGGTCCGAAGCCCGGTGACGAACCGGAGGATGCCCCCGGGGAGGAAGAAGAGCAGCCGGAGGAAACGGAAGAGCGTGCCGGGCGTCCCCGCCGCCGCAGATAAGCCTTTCACAAGTTCTTGAATTCTAATCCGACGGGAGGCATCAGGGCCTCCCGTCCTAATCACAATCGCTTAGTATGAAAGAGAACAAACCCTGCCTTTTGTTATTGAATGACATCCACATCTCGAAAGACAACATCCCTGCATTCCAGGCCAACTGGCAGGAGGCCATGGGGATTTGCAGGGAACGGGATATCCGGGAAGTGGTTGTCGGAGGAGACCTGTTCTTTTCCCGTGCCGCCCAGACACTCGATGTCCTGCTGGCCGTCAGGGATATGCTTGTATCCGCCGCGGACCATGGCATCCATGTCACGCTGGCGGAAGGGAACCACGACAAGGTGAACCAGGAATCCCTGCGCGGATATTGTCATGTCTTCGACCGGCATCCGAATGTGACTGTCGTGGATGAGTACCTGACCCTGTGCCGCCCGGAATGGAAGTTCACGCTCCATGTAATGAGCTATTTTCCGGAAGACGGCTCTTTTGCCGAAAGGCTCGGACGATTGGCTGCGGAAGCGCTTTCCGGAAAACCGGAGCACTTCCTCTACATCCATGAGGGTATCAACGGGGCATTGGCACAGCCTTCGGAGAAGGAGCTGCCTGCCAGGATATTCTCTCCTTTCGACAAGGTCTTTGTCGGCCATTACCACAACCGTACCGTCATTCCGGGGACGGGAATCGAATATATCGGTTCCTCGCGCCAGCACAACTTCGGGGAGGACGAGGAGAAAGGATACACGGTGCTGTACACGGACGGCACGCACGAGTTTGTCAAGAACCGCGTGAACATGCGGTACCGTGTCATGGATGTGCCGGCGGAACGTGCCGGGCTGCACCTGATGGACGAGCTGCGTGAAATGGAGGCCGACGGCCGCTACAAGGTCAAGGTGCGTATCCATGCACCTGCCGCCGCGATGAAATCGGTGGACAAGGCCGTCTTGCTGGAAGCCGGAGCGGCGAAGGTGGAACTGGTTGCCGATGACGAGCAGCCGCCGGAAGCGGTATCCTCTTCGCTCTTCGAGAAATTCGACAGCCGCCGCATCCGGGAAACCTACGAGGACTTCTGCCGGGAGAAACAGATCGAGGATGTGTCGATGGGATTGGAGTATTTATCTAAAATAGAAAACAGATCATGTGGAAATTAAAGACGATAGAAGCCGAAAATCTCTGCGCCTTCCGTTCGCTGTCCTACACGCTGCGGCAAGGCGTGACGACATTGATTTTCGGCGATAACCGGGACAATGACTCCCAGCAGTCGAACGGGGCCGGCAAGTCTGCCCTGTTGGAATGCATCGCCGTGGGTATCACGGGCAGCCCGCTTAGAAAGATACGCTCAGAGGAGATTATCAACGATGCGGCGGAAGAATGCCGCGTCGCCTTACATTTCATCAACGATTCCGCCGCCGAGGAACTGCTCGTCAACCGCCGTATCCCGCGCAAGGGGGCCTCCTCTGTCAGCTGCACGCTTTACCGTGGGGGCAGGCAGGTGATGACCGACGAGGCGGTACAACCTTCGGTTGACGCCTATAATCGGTATATTCTTGACAAACTGGGTGTCACACGCGACGAGCTGCTCAACAATTTCATCCTTTCCAAATACCGGTATGAGGATTTCCTCTCGTCATCGGACAAGGAGAAGAAAGAGGTCATCAACCGCTTTTCCAACGGTATCCTGGTGGATGAAGCCATAGCCCAAGTGGAGGAAGACATCGTGCCGCTCTCTGAAAAGAAACGGCAGGTGGAACTGGAACTGGCCGGGTTGGACGGGCGTATCGGGATGTTACAGGAGCAGATACGCAAGGAGGAGGAAGCCGGAGCCGAGCGGGGGCGTACCCGTGTGGAACGTATCATGGGACTGGAAACGGCCATAGCGGCCAAGAGGGAGCAGATCCGTACCGGGCACGAGAACGTGGACAGGCTTGAGGAACAGCTTGCCGGAGTGCAGCGGGCGGACGAGGCTTTGCAGGAACTGGAAGCCGGAGATACCGCATTGGAAGCATGTCTGGAAAAGATAGCGGAAATGATGTCCCTCTTTCCCGATGCCCGGCAGACGGACTGGGACAAGGTCATTGCCGAAAAGAAAGGACGGTTACAGACCGCCACAGAGCGGTTGAAGGATTGCGATGCCGTCTTGAAACAGGCGGAACAGGAACTGAAAAACAGGACTGACGGCTGGGAACAGTTCAAGAAGGAGTATGCCGCATTCTGTGAGGCATACAGGGATCAGTCCGATACGACTGCGGAGAGACTGCGGGAAATCGACATCCGTCTGCGCGACCTGTCCGGCAGCATCGAGGAACTGCGCCATAAACGGCGTATCGTTTCTGCCGGTATTGACGGCCTCTCGAACAAACTGGCCGGCTCCATCACCTGTCCTTTCTGCGGGTATGAGTTTCTGGTGGCAGAACCACAGTTCGACATCAAGGCCGGCATGAAGGAACTGAAGCTCCGTCAACGGCAGCTCACGGAAATCAACGGCCGTATCGATGAGAAGCAGGAGGAGACGGATGCCGTGGAGTTGCAGCAGAACCGGCTGAACCATGAGCGCCGGATATTGGAAGGCAGACGCACCGGATGGGAGGAGCAGCTGGCCGGGCACGAACGGGCCGTCAGGAATGCCACCCGCCACGTGGAAGAGGTGGAAAGCGGGCATAAACGCATCGCTTCCGAAATTACCGCCCTGCAAAGTGAAATCGAAGGTGTCCGCCGCAAGGTATTCGACGAGGTGTTCGGATTCATAGACGAGCGCAATGCCGCACTGAACCGCGGCATACGGGTAGGCAAGGAAGATATACAGGCCGCGGCCTGCGCCATCGACACTTTGCAGGCCACGATCCGGGAGCTGGATGAGGCGGCTTCACCCGACCTCATACAATCGCTCAAGGACACTCTCCGTGAAACGCGCGGAAAGTCTAACGAGGCGGCAGGGCGCAAGACGGCCGTCGATACCCGGGTCCGTGCACTGGAGATACAGCGGGAACGGTTCGTGCAGTTCAAGACCTATCTGGCCAACACGAAAATCGAGGCGCTCAGCCGTATTACCAACGAGTTCCTGCAAAACATCGGCAGCGACATCCGTATCCGCTTCGACGGGTATACCATTCTCAAGAGCGGTAAGGTAAGGGAGAAAATCTCCATCTCGCTGTTGCGCGACGGCATGGACTGCGGCTCGTTCGGCAAGTTCTCGGCAGGCGAAGCCGCCCGTGTGAATTTGGCGACCATCCTTGCCATGCAGAAACTCGTGAACAGCAACTGCGACGGGGACAAAGGACTGGACCTGCTCGTGCTGGACGAGATACTTGAGGCGGTCGATGAAGCGGGGCTGGCCTCCATGTTCGAGGCGCTGAACTCGCTCGGCGGTACCGTGCTGGTCGTCTCGCACGGGAATGTGGCGGAGGGGTATCCGCATAAACTGGTAATCGTGAAAGAGAATGGCGAATCAAGACTCGGAGAATAGCGTACTGACCCGGGAGCAGGTACTGGCGCTGGACATTGCCACGCATACCGGATACTTCTCCCTGCATGAGGCCGGGACATGGAACTTCACCGAAAGCAAACGGCGCAACGGCAACAAGATGCACGGCGCTTTCAGGACTACGCTGCTCTCGCTACTCCGTCGTTACGGCATCCGCCGCGTCGTGGCCGAGGATGTGAGCGTGAACCGCCATTTCTACGACATGCGGCGGCTCTCGGAACTCAGGGGCGTCCTGCTCGAAGTGTGCGATGAACTGGATATCCCGGAACCGGAGTTCGTCAACCCGGCTGTCCTCAAGAAATGGGCGACGGGAGACGGACACGCCACCAAGACGCAGATGGTCGCGGCCTGCAAGGACAGGTACGGTATTGTCCCGGTGGATGACAACGCGGCGGATGCCTGCCACCTCTTCTACTATTACATCCGCAGGCACAGGCTGTGACAAGCCGACAACGGTTTGGATTTTTTTCGGGCGGCGGTAATGCTGCCGCCCGTTTTTTCAATTGACGCTCACGGTAGCTGACAGATTAGGACATGAGATTCATTATCAACCTTTTCAGTCAGTGGAAACGTGGAAAAGAAAGATGTGTTTATTGCGGTTCTCCAGCCTGAAGACGAATCCGCGAGACAGAGGGCGGAACTTCTCAGAAAATATGTGATGCCGCACAAGAATCTGATATACAGCATTTGTATCAAATATACCTATAACCAGGAGGACATCGAGGACAACTACCTCGAGGCGTTGGCCAACTTCTTCAAGTATATGGACAGTTATGACCCGGCCCGTCCGGTAAAGACCTGGATCTATGCCGTGACCAAACGGCTTGTGGCGGACCTGAACAACCGCAACAGGAACCGCATGCCCCCGGACGACAATATCGACATTTCGGAAATATCCTCTTCGCTGTCGGATGAGGACGAACCGTCGGGAAACAGCATGGGGATGGACAACTACCGCGAGTTCTATAACGATGACATCCTCTGGGCACTGGACCGGCTCAAACCGATTTACCGGGAAGCCCTGCTCTTGCAGCAGGCTGGTTACAAACTCGGGGAAATCATGGAAATCACCTATAACAACGGTACTTTGCAGACCAGGAACGTAGAAACGGTAAAAAGCCGCATCTTCCTAGCCAAGACGCAGCTGCGCAAACTATTGACACGCGATGGAGAGAAAAGAATGGATTGACGGATGCCGGAGGCTCTTTACACGGCTGGTCCGCACCACGGTGTGGGCGGATTTTGTGTTCCCTACCGGCGGCAAGTCGGACAGGCAGCTCGGGATGTGTTTCGACGGCTTGTGCCGGGAGGTCGTCTCCGTCAGTGCGGAACGCCTGTCCGACTTCTGTATCTGCCAGACATATGCCATTTCCGGATATGATACCGCGTATCGCAGGAAATGGAACGTCTCGCATTCATTCGGAAAGAAAGCCATCGACCGCTATCTCCGCTCGGGAAAGGAACGCCGCTACCGGGAGGACCGGTGGCTGAAGAGTTTCGGGCTGTCACGGCATGATTTGGCGCGGGCAGTGGAAGACCGCCGCAGCCATCCGTTCGGGCGTTTTATTTATCCGGAATACGAGGAGACGACCAAGCGGCGACTGCTCTCCACCGAAGCGGGATATCTCATCTGTGCGCTCTCCACGCTGATGTGGACGCCTTTCTCCCCGTCATGCTCAAAATGTGCGAAAGCGGAGCCGTGCCGCAGAAGGACACAGGCGCGCTATCCGGAACTGTACCGTATCCGCTGTGAGGCGTGGCGGAAAAAGGAGGCGAAGCCATGAGTGCCGTCAATCCGCTCAGTGCCGAGTTCCTGTATGAACTCTATGCCACGGCGCTCAGACAGGAACCGTTGTGTGCCGTCCTAGCCCGGCATATGCGCAAGGAATACCTGCCGGACCGTTCGTTCCAGCAGGTACAGGAGGCGATAGCCGTACACTTCAAGACATACAAGACACCGCCGTCGTATGCCGTGCTGGCACAGACCTTCCATGAGGATTACGACGCCATCGAGCTGATAGACACTTTCCGGGAGTATGACGAGGGACAGAGTGCCGAGGTGATGACCGACATGCTGGAGTCCTACATCAAGGGGGTCCGGTTGCAGTCGGTCTATGCGGAGGTCGGGAAACTGTATAACGAGAACAAACAGGACAAGGCGGAGAAGACTCTTCGGGAATATGCCGAGTGGCTGGCAGGGTTCACGCTGAAGAGCACCTCGTTCGTCGATGTGGCCGCGACTTTCAAGGAGCGTTTCGAGAGGAACCGCCGGCGCGAGGAGGAAGAGGAACGCTCGGCCGCCCCTCGTGTGTCCCGCTTCTATATCCCGTATCTGGATGCGCTCAATGCCGGACGTAACCTGCGAGGTCAGCTGACCTGTTTCCTGGCCAGCACAGGCGTGGGAAAGTCACACATCGCCAAATGGATCGGTGTCAGGGCGGATATCGATGACGGGCTGCATGTGCTGCATTTCCAGCTGGAAGGTTCGGAAGAAGAGGCGTTGAACGCCTATTCCGGCGGACTGATTTCCAGGAACGCCTACTATTACGAGCGGGGAAAGATTTCGGATACGGAGATGAGACATCTGGAAAAACTGGTCGCCTCGTATGCCGGAAGCATCACGGTGCGCAGTTACCCGCGTTTCAATGCCCAGGTCTCGACACTCGACATCAAGAACGGCATTTCGGAATACAGGAAGCTCAAAGGATATAATCCGGACATCGTGATTGTGGATTCGATGGACTTGCTGACGGATGCCAACCGCCGTTCATGGGGAGCCGACCATGAACGGGCGAAGCGTATCGCGGTGGCTAATGACCTGAAGGACCTGGCGGCGGACGAAAAGGTATGGATGGTGGTGACTTACCAGTCTACCATCGAAGACCGGGAGTGGCTGAATGACGAGCGGAACGTGCTGACCGAGTACAACTGTTCGGAGGCCAAAGGTCTGGCCCGCCCGTGCACGCACCTTGTTTCGCTCAACCAGTCATCGGCTGAAAGAAAGGAGAACGTTATGCGCCTGCACGTGGCCAAAAGCCGGTTCTTCAAGAAAGGAGACACTATCAGGATTGCCACCGACTACGACAATGAGGTGTTCTATGACGGGCAGAGGACACTGAATCTGAACAGGGAATAAAAAGCCATCGATCCGGATGCGGTGTGTCGGTGGCTTTTTGACTTGTAACGACTGGAATGTTGAGAATATATGGCAGCTTACATGCGTAAAACCAATTCCGGACAGATACGATTTTTATTGTATGCCCTTTGTATTCCGCCATATCGTCCGTTCCCCATGTTATCAACAGCAGGTTTTCACATTTCAATTCCTCTGCCGCCTCCAAGGCTTTCAGTTTCCGCTCACGGGTCTTGGCGTTCGAGATATCATACGACCTTTGTTCGAGGAAAGTTCGAATGACCTCGCAAATACAAATCCATTATCTGTAGTAATTGGAAAACGATACTTTTCATTCAGTATATTTATTGTACTGCACAAAAAATACGCTTTTTTTATGTAGAGAGTGATCATTTTAGAAAAGTACATCTCTACACCTGAAAATCAGCCAATGCTGATTTTCAATCTCCTTATTTATATATTGTTTTATCGATTGGACAAAAGCAGTCTTTTTTGTCCAGCCGGGAAGACAATTTCTCTTTTCCTTTGGGTGGAACAGACCTTCCATGATTCTGCCGGTCTATTTTTATTGGGCTAATCCGGATTCTTTTTCCAAACATTTCAAACCAACCTGTAGCGGTCACGACTATACCTTAATATGGAACTGTCGGTACAGGAATATCAATATCTGGTTTCGGAGATAACCCGCGAGACGGGTGCCAAACGGGACGGGAGCGGTAAGAACCTTATCGTTCCGCGCTGCCCGTTCTGCGGAAAGTCGGGCGGTAAGTTCGGTATCTACATCGGCAAGGCGACTGCCCACCGCTGGCCTTTCATGGCCCACTGCTTCTCCTGCGGGGCATCCACCCGTACATTGGAGCAACTTCTGGCGGCTATCGGTCGCATGGACCTGATGGTTTTGCAGACAGCCGACATTGCCGCACCGTTGAACCTGCACCTGCTGGAGAAGGACGAGGCGGAAGAAATAGACGACGAACTGGTGCCGGTCGAATTGCCGGACTTTTACAAGCGCACTTTCCGGCATCCGTATTTGCAGCGGCGCGGCTTCTGTTTCGACGATTACGAGTATTTCCCGGTCGGGATAACCGGCAGGCTCAATCCGCGCTACGCTGACTATGTCGTTTTTCCGGTCATCGATGACTGTACGGTTGTCGGCTATGTCTCCCGCCATACCTGGCCGAAAGAGGATATAGACGCCCACAACCGCAAGACCAGACATAGCGGCGGGTACAGGATCCTGCGTTACCGGAACTCCACGGAAAACGACTTTTCCAAACTCCTTTATAACTACGATGCCGTCCGTATGGATGAAACCGATACGGTCATCCTCGCGGAAGGTATTTTCGATGTCATCGCCCTGACCCGCAGACTCGAACTCTATGACAATTCCCATGTCGCAGCCGTGGCCACTTTCGGAAAGAAAATATCCGATGTACAGATCTACAAGCTGCAATCGAAAGGCGTCAGAACTGTAGTCATCGGTTACGATGGTGATGCCGTCGAGTCGGTAAAGCGGACGGCGGAACGGCTGAAACCCTATTTCGAGGTTTTCATCGCGGACATTGCCGATGCCGCCAAAGACTGGGACGAACTCACGGAAGCGGAAATCTACGGGATTTTCGCCTGCCGCCTGCTGTCCGTCCTTGAATACAAACTCAAAAAAGTACAGGAAAGATGATACAAGAACTTTTCTCATGGCTCGATGCACAACGGATAACCTATATCCCGGTCGATACGGAAGTGGTGGATATTCCCGGCTTCGGGCGGCTTTTCACGGCCGACCTGTCGGGAGTGGAATCCATTTTCCGCAGCGACGGGGACAAGCTCGTGTTCAACCTGATGGAAAGTCCGGATGTGCTGATGGAAGAAGGAATCTTCCATGTGGCCTTCCCGTTCGGCAGGAACTGGTACTATTATGACTTGCGGGAAGAATTCCGTTTCAACCTGCTGAGATATATCGGCCGACCCAAGCCTCCAGTACACGATGTACCTTTCGTGAACCTCGGCATCCATACCTCCTACGAACTGCTGAACGCCTGCGGCTCGCCGGAAGATTTGTGCCGCAAGGCGAAATGGCTCGGGCATACGGCTGTCGGCATCTGCGACCGTAATACAATGGCCGCCACGCTGAACCTTCAGAAGGAGTGCGCCAATACCGGGCTGAAACATATATTCGGCTACTCGCTGACAATGACGCACGAAGAAGAACGTGTCGGGCTGAAGATTTATGCCTTGGATAACGAGGGACTGCATAATCTGCTGCGCATCCAACGGGCCGTCATGGTCGATTCGGAAGACAACACCCTCCGCTATGAACAGCTGCTGATGTATGCCGCAGGTTGTGTGCCGGTCTTTGCCACCCGTTCAGTCTACTGGATGACCGGACATCCCAAACAGGTGGAGCGTATCCGAAAAGGTGCCGAAGCGGTCTATTACCAGATTGATGCCAACGAATACAAGGCGGACCGCATTGACAGGGAGCAACTGGAAGCCCTGAAATATTATTTCGGCAACTGTTATGATGCCGACACGGATTCATTTACAGTAGAACCAGTCCTGATTCCGGACTGCTACTACATGGACAAGGACGATGCAGGGTACAGAATCGTGGTGAACAAGATTGCCACGGGAACCGCCCATGAACAGAGCGATGACCAGTATTTCAAGACAGCGGATGAATTGTATGACACGCTCCGTCCTCTGTTCTCCGGGCAATGGGACTTCGATTCCCTGTTTAGGCGCATGTGCCGTCCCACGGTGGAGATTGCCGGACGTGCGGACGCCTCATTCGAGACCGGGCGAATGTTCATGCCGGAATACCGTATGCGACCGGAAGAGCGGGAACGGTATGGTGACCGCCGTACGATGTTCCTCCGACTGCTTGACGACGGGCTGGACCGGAAAGTGCCGGAACCGGAGCGGGAACGCTATCGGGAACGGCTGGACGAGGAAGTCTATATCATTGAATCGACCGACAATGTGGACTATTTCCTGGTGCAGTGGGATATGGTGCGGGAGGCGCACCGGAGAGGCATCGCAACTGGTATAGGTCGCGGTTCCGCCGGGGGCTCGCTGGTTTCCTACTTGCTTGGCATAACCTCCATCGACCCGCTGAAATACGACCTTATCTTCTCGCGCTTCCTCGTGCCGGAACGCTGCGGGCTCAGCTGGAAAGACGAACTGACGGTGCTTGCCCCGGACATCACACTCGGCAAGGGCGAACGCTATGTGGAGATGGAATCTGAAGGCAAGACTTACCGTCTGTGCACGGATGCCCGGATGCGGGTAATCCGTAACGGAGAAGAGCGGACGATATACGCAGATGAATTGATGTGTGGCGACGAAATCCTTTTTGACCGCCGAGATTGCTTGTGGAACCTAAAGGAACTCGAAACCCATGAATCCGACCTACGAACACCACCGTCCCTATGACGGTTGCGACCTTTACCGGGGCGATGCACTCGATGTGCTGCCCCTGCTGGCTGAAGAAGGCATCACTGCCGACATGGTATTGTCAGACCCTCCATACGGTACGACACATTGTCGATGGGACGCCGTGATAGACATCCCCGGGATGTGGAATGCTGTACAGGGCATATCCAGACCTGACACTCCCGTACTGCTGTTCTGCCAGCATCCTTTTACGAGCCTGCTGGGCAGCTCCAATCTCCGCAGGCTGCGGTATGCCTGGGTATGGGAGAAGACGCAGGCGACAGGCTTCCTAAACGCCAGGCGTATGCCGATGAAGGCGCACGAGGACATTCTGGTCTTTTACGACAGGTTGCCGAAGTATCATCCGATCAAGATGGACGGGCACAAGCGCAAGGTCGTGATGGCCGAACACCAGCGGAAATGCGATGCCGGCGAGATATACCGGAAGCACGATAATTTCCGGGATTACATATCCACGGAACGCTATCCGCGCAGTGTGCTGAAATTCAAGACGGACAAGCAGCTCTCCTGCCTGCACGCGACACAGAAACCTGTCGCCCTGCTGGAATACCTGATACGCACCTACACCGACGAAGGAGACATCGTCCTCGACTTTGCGATGGGCAGCGGCAGTACAGCCGTGGCCTGCCGGAATACGGGACGCCGGTTCATCGGCGTGGAGATAGACCTGGGAATTTTTCAGACAGCACTAAACCGTATAACCCATGGCTGACACCCGGGAAATCTGGGTGGATATCAAGAACTATGAAGGAAAGTACAAGATCAGCAACCTCGGGCGTGTCAAGAGTCTGGAACGGCAAGTTTCGCATGACGGTATCACCTGGACACAACCCGAACGTATCATGTGTCATTGGTGTGGGACGACTTCGCTCTATGACTGTGTCCGACTCTACAAGGGCGGTGTCGGAAAGAAGTTCTCCGTGCACCGTCTGGTGGCACAGCACTTCCTGCCCGACTGGAATCCGGGACTGGAGGTGAACCATATCGACGGGAACCGCGACAACAACCGTGCGGATAACCTGGAAATGTGTACGCACCAGCGGAATATGGAACATGCCATAGCGGGTGGCCTCAAACGGGATTACGGCGAGAAAAGCGTGAACGCCAAACTGACCAACGGGCAGGCGGAAGAGATACGGGTGAGGTATTCCTCCGGCCAGGCTTCCCAGAACAGCCTGGCAAAACAGTACGGTGTCAGCCGCCAGACGGTAAGCGCGATAATACGATACAAGAAATATATCAGATGAAAGTAACACATATAAGAATCAGGAAAGCAGACGGACCGCTGACGGTCATGGATGCCTTTGTGGACAAAGGACTGACAGAAGGCGGCCACGCTTCGCTGCCGGACATAGATGTCGACTATGCCTCCGACCGGCGGCAGGAGATCAAGGATTACCTGGAAGAACGGTACAACGCGGACGGCCGCCAGCGTGTCTTTTCCGCCGGCACCTTTACCACGATGAAACTGAAAGCCGCCTTGAAGGACGTGGCACGCGTACACCGCGTGCCTCACTCCATCGTGAACTATATTACCGCCATGATAGATGACGGCACGGACTGGACAGGACTGTTCAGACAGGCTGCCTTCAACAGAAAACTTCGGGACTTTATCCAGACCTATCCGCTGGTCATCGAGGACGTGCAAGGATTGCTCGGACAGCCCAAAGCGGCCTCCATACACGCCTCGGCCATCGTTGTCACACCGGACACGCGGGACGGCAGGCCCGCCGAATGCTTCGATTTCCTGCCGGTCCGTAAGATGGACGGGGCACTGGTATCGGAGTTCGACGGCTATTCGGTCGATGAGATCGGATTGTTGAAGGAGGATGTGCTGGCGACAAAGGAACTTGCCAAACTGAGTGCCGTCATCGCGTTGGTCAACCGGAATTTCGGGCAGGAACTTACTATCGGGCGTATTACGCAGGATATGCTGGAAGACGGGAAGACCTACCGACTGCTCTCGGACGGCAACACGCAGAATGTGTTCCAGTTCTCTTCGCCGGGCATTACCCGGTTTATCCAGGATGTACAGCCGGAGTGTATCGAGGACCTGATCGCCATCAATGCCCTGTACCGTCCCGCCACACTCGACATCGGTGCCACCGATGATTATGTCCGTTTCAGGCGTGGCGAAGTGGCCCCGGTCTATAACTACGGCTGTTATGAAGCAACGAAGAACACTTTCGGAATCATGGTCTACCAGGAGCAGTTCATGTCCGTTGCTCATACGCTCGGGGGATTCGACCTCGGGAAGACCGACTATCTGCGCAAGGCCATAGGAAAGAAGAAAGCCGACCTGATGGCCACGCTGAAGGCGGATTTCATTGCCGGAGCCGTCGGGAACGGATGCCCGGACTATGAGGCGGAGGAAATCTGGCACAAGATAGAGGTAGCCGGGAAATATTCGTTCAACCGTTCCCATGCCGCGGCATACGCCCTTACAGCCTATTGCGGGGCATGGCTCAAGGCCAATTACCCCTCGGCATTCTACACGGTGGCATTGCAATGGGCGGACGACAAGGAGATTCCTTCGTTGATGGCGGAGATGGAACGCTGCTCGTCGGCCAAGATCGTGCCGCCGGACATCAACCGCTCCGGGACGGAGTTCTTCACCGACTATGCCACCGATGAAATCTTCTGGTCGCTTACCCGTATCAAACAGGTCGGTGTCAAGACAGTGGAATACATCGTCACGGAACGCGACCGGGGCGGGGCATATACCGGTATCGAGAACTTCATCCACCGCATATTCCGTTACAAACTCAAGAAATACAGTTACTGGGACGACCCCGACAACGCGGAAGAGGCCGTGAAAGTCCCCGTGAACGCCCGGCATGTCAAGCACATGATCCTTGCCGGATGCTTCGACCGTATCGAAAAAGTCGGGGCGGTTACCGAACGCTGCGCGCTGCTCGAACGCGCAGCACGGGAACTGGGATTCTCCCTTTCTGAAAAAGACTTCCCGCAGGACATGCGCGGGCGGCATTTCTTCTGGTCGCAGCAGCAGATTGCCGTGTCGGGCATAGGCAGCATCGATTATCGCCGCATCTTCAACAATTCGGAAGCCCGCAGGCAGGTCAAGGGAAAAGCCTCTTACCTGACCCTGGACGAGGTGGCACGGGACGAGAACGACGGCAGGCGTGCGACTGTCTGCGCCACGGTGGTGGATGTAACCGAACATACCTACAAGGACAGGGAGACGGGAAGCCGGAAGCGTTTCGCCAAGCTGACACTCTCCCAGAACAACCGTCTGGCGGAATGTGTATGCTGGAACGACTATTACATGGAACACCACACCGTGATCCAGTCGCTCAAAGACCGGGTGGTCATCCTCACTGCCGTCATCCGTTACAGCGACTACAACGGATGCAATACATTACAGACCTATAGGAACTCATTGTTATTCATTCAATCCTGAAAAGATATGGCACCCAAGACAGAACAGAAGATATATGTAGGCATCGGGCTGGACTTCGAGACCGGAGGGCTGGACTGCCGTGAATGCGCCTGTACACAGATCGCCCTGCAAGCCGTCCGTTTCGACACATGGCAGGTATTCGACCGCTATCAGGCGTATATCGCCCCCTACGGGAAACAGGACGCGGGGCTTCCCCGACGCAAGGTGTTGCGTACCCGCCATGAACAGGCGAAAGAACCGGAATATGTCCCGATGAAGTACGAACAGACGGCATTGGACTATTCCGCCATTACCATGGAGATGCTGCGCACACAGGGTGTGGACATGAAGAAAGTCGCCGGAGAAGTCATCGCCTTCGCCAAACGCAGCACCCTCTCGAAGGGCTATCAGTGCAAGCCCGTGCTGGTCGGACAGAACATCGCTTTCGATATCGGATTCCTGCAACAGCTGATGAACTATGCCGGACTGGCCGCCGAGTTTGAAAAGACCTTTTCCGGTACCAAGGACTATTACGGCAACTTCCAGCCGCACTACATCGACACGCTTGTCATGGGACGGTTGGCTTTTGCCGCTGATCCGGAGGTTACTTCGTATAAACTGGAACTGGTAGCCTCAAAATTGGGGGTGGAACTGGACGATGCCCACGATGCGGCTGCGGATGTGACGGCCACGCTTGACATCCTGGGGGTCTATACCTCCCGTCTGCGCCAGACGGAAGGGGCGGCAATCGCTACGCAGAAGAAAGAGAAAACCCGTAAATATTTCAAGATATGAGTATGGACACGAATAAGGAAGCCCAAGGCATTGACCGGGAACAGATTCCCGAGACCATTACATTCCGTACGGCGGACCGGATGACCTACGGGGCGCTGGGCTATGACGGGAACGAACTGATGGCGTTCATATCGGGCTACGACCTGGAAATCAAGTTCAACCTGCGGCTCATCAACTCGCTAGCGGATGCGGAGGCGTGTGCCGATGCGTTGGCCCAGGTATTCTATGACGCATTAATGGAGCAGTTGCTCAATGAAAAGGCGGATTTTGTAAAACCTCCGGGATACAAACCCGCTACTCTTTCAGAAAAGGAAGGAAGAACCGATGTCAGACAAGATAACGAACACGCAGGATAGGCCGGAAGAGAAACCGCTCACGGAGCAGGAGCTGCAATTCTGCAACCTCTATGTGAACGGCGGGCTGGAATATGCCGGACGGCCGAAAAAATGCTTTGTGGAGGTATTCGGTGAGGATACGGTGAAGAACCCGTATGCTTCGGCCAATTACCTGATGAACAAACCGCATGTGCTGGCACATATCAAGGCATTGCTCTCCTCGGAACGGTTCGAGATGGAGACGATGGCTGTAAAGCTGCAGGTGACCGAGACTCTCAAGGCAATCATGGACGAGACGGCCACTTCGGACTATACAGACCGTTTCGGTGTGCCGCTCTCTCCGGCACCGCTCAGGGCCGTGTCGGTCAATGCCGCCAAGGCGCTGATGGATATCTTCCCCATCAGGCACAAGGAGGAGAACCGCCTGCGTATCGAAGGCAGCGACGGCAATGTTATCTTCAATGTAATCGTACCCCAAAATCCTGTAAAAGATGGCGAAGCGGAAACGTAAAATCACTAAGGAAGAAATCGCCTGGTGGGTCTATCTGGCGATGATGATCGCGCTTGTCATCTATGGGTTCCGGGATAGTGCGGCAGCCGAGACTCTGCTGAGGGCTATCAGGGACGCATTCTCACTTTTAATGGAATAAGATATGGAACAACTCAAAGAATTTGTAATGAAGTACTTCAAGATCATTGTCGTGGTACTCTCGTTCTCGCTGACACTGTACATACAGCATGTCAACAACACCGCCCAAATTGCAGAACTGGAAACCAAATGTATCGGTTTGGAAGTGGAAATCAAGAACCAGTATGACCGTATCAACGCCATGAAGCTGGACAAGTCCGTGTTCGAGGCAACCATGATGCAGCTCAACACGGTACAGAATGACCTGCACGAAATCCGTGCCGATATCCGTGAACTTCTCAAATGTCAGGGAACGCACAAGTAAAAACATCGTGGAAAGACCAGTTATGAAAAAGAATGCATACGTTACCATCATCGCTTCGCCTGAACTCTCCGAAATGAGGTTGGACGAACTGGTCGGTCGCCGTGGACTGGTCGTTGAAGACCTCCCGCAGAACCGAAAAAAGAACCGGGGCGGCCTTGTATTGTTGGAAGAAATCTATATGGATGAATTTCTGTGGTTCATCCCCGAAGAATCAGTATCATATGAGTAGATTAAACAGAATACTTCTGGCAACGGTGTTGCTGCTCTGTAGCATCCTCTGGCTGCAGCACCGGCGGACAATACGCCTCACGGAAGAACGCGACCGATTCCGCATGAACAGCACCGCACTGCTTTCCGATGTGAAGCGGATGCAGATCGATTCAGCGACGATGGTCCTCGATGCCAAGGCATTGCGGCTGACTATAGATGAGTATAAAGAGTTCCGTGCCAAGGATGCCGAGACCATCGAAAGGCTAGGCGTGAAAATCAGGAACCTCGAAGTGGCTGCACGGCATGAAGTCGAAGTGAAAGCCCCGATAGATGCCGCCATCCGTGACACGCTCATTATCCGTGATACCGTTCCACTGCTGCGGCAGAAGGTGGAGATGGTTACACCGTATATCCAACTTACCGGGTTGATCGAGAACAAACGGCTCAAAGGCGACATCAAAGTTCCGGTAACCCTCAATCAGGCGGTTTGGGTAGAATACAAGGGATGGTGGTTCTGGAAGCGTGTAAAGGCTATCCATCAGTCCATTTCCAGTGACAACCCGTATGTGGAAATCAGGTATTCGGAATATATACGCATACAGTGAAAGAACATGTGTCTTTTATATGTGAAAAGTTCCTGTGACGCCGGTGCGCCAAGGGACTTTTTGCTTTTAGATGTGTTAAAGGCAGATGAATATTCATGCAATGGTTTCCCCGGGATTAGTTTTCAGGTGAAAAATTAAATAACAGATATATTACAATTGACGTGACGACCTGAATGTCCCCCGGATGAATGTTCGGGGGATTTTTTTTCTTTTGGGCGTTCCCGTGGGACGGTCGGGCTTTACGTTTCAAGTCCTCGCCTAAAGGCTGTGGGCTTTACTCTGCAATCCCTAACGCATGGCTGAAAAGTCCTCTTGCCGGTGTTCTTCTTCATACAGCCTCATGCGTTCTTGTAATGCTTCTTTTAAATTGTCGCTTTTTTTCAGTCCGAGTTTGGCACGTATGTTCGCTCGTTGGCTGGTTATGTTTCCGCTACTCCGATGTAATAATTCGCATATTTGGCTGACGGTCTTGTCTTGCAGTATTAAACGGCAGATGTTTAATTCGGACGGGGATAAATTGGGATATATTCTCCTGATTGTATCAAGTTTACTTTTTTCCTTTTTCTGGTATGCGGCAAGGGCTGTAAAAAGATTTTCTTTGGATTGTTCCCCTATTATGTTTAACAGGGAGCTTGTCTTTTCTTCCGGGTTATTCTCGCTTAACAACTCGGCGAACGCGAATAGTTCTTCCTTTTTCATTTGGAGACGTTTCAAAAGCATTTCCTCTTCCTCTTTTAGCAAGTTGCTACTTTTTAGCAAGCTGCTGATATTACTGTGTAAGGATCTTCCTAATAAGGGGATCATGGTGTATATGATGATGACCAAAGGCAGATAACTGTATAGGAACGGTTCGTCGGTGATAAGTGTGCAGATTGTATAGGAAGCTATGGTAAGGGAGGACAATAGGATGGAGATATTACTCATATAGGCACAGATGGAAAGCATGGTAAATAAGAGAGAGATAGTAATGTTACTCATTATCAATGCTCTTTGATAACTATATTCATATCCGCTACATATTGAGCAATAAATTATTTCGATAAAAATCTCGATATGTATGGCTATCAGTATAATGGAAAAGGTCGTGGTCAGATTTACTCTCTTTTTAAAATAAGCGAGAGTACACATAATGATAAACAGGAATAATGCGCTGTTAATATAATAAAACTGTTCATTGGGAAATGGAACTGAAAATATGTATATGGGTGCGCATAAGGCCAGCATGAGCAGGGATAGATGAAAGACACGTTTTTGTTGATACGTTATTATCTTTTCTCTTTCTTTTTTGTCGTAAGTTTGAGTTTTTATTGAACTTAGAAAAGTAGCGGCTTTTGTGCTGATTTTCATGTGTTTTATTGTTTTAAGTGTTATTAAGTATGATGTTTCCTGCAAAAATAACTGTTTTTTTTTTTTTTTTTGTATGCTTAAGTACTTTTCTTTATGATGTTAAGTATTTTTAATTGTTGTGTAAGCATGATTGGCTGCTGTGGTAAGTGTTGTAGCTGTTGTGTGGTTGTCTTTTTAAGTATTTATAAGTTTAAAATACTTGTTTTTTGCTTTGGGAGCTGGTTTATAGGTATGTATTTTTGCGGTCGAAATTCAAGGGGTGTAAAAGCCTGGGTTTGGATTGTCATATTAACAAATGATTAAATGACGAAAAGATGTTTTTTTTATATTAAATGTGTATTGTTCGTGCTCGTGTTGAGTATAAGCGGAGAAATATCCGCTCAGGAGAAGCGTGATTCGGTAAGGATCTATTTTCATCAAGGAAAGGTAAATATAGATACATGTTTACTTGACAATGGGAACGAGATGGAGCGGTTTGCTAAAATCTGTTCCGCATTGAACGACTCCGTCCGTCTTATCAGGAAAATTCAAATAATAGGAGGAGCTTCCCCGGAAGGAGGGGGGCTGTTGAATGGAAGGCTGTCTGAAAAACGAGCAGAGGTTTTGTGGCGGTATATATCACCTTATATAAAGATTCCGGTATTGGAGAGGGATTTTCATTTTTCGGGAAGCGACTGGAACGGACTTATAACGATGGTGAGAGCGGATGTGAATGTTCCGGAGAGGGAGGATGTCCTTCGTTTGTTGGAGAAGATCGTCCGTTTGGAAAACCAGGACAGCCCTTATTGGGGGGGAGAACTGAAAAGACTGAAAGGGGGGAGGCCATACTCATATTTGTATAAATTCCATTTTCCGAAACTTCGTTCGTCGATGGTGAAAATATGCTATGATAGTGATCCGATAAATCCCGTCAGAGATACGGTATATATACATACACGTGATACGTTGTGCATCCATGATACCGTTACCGTCATAGCTCCGGTAAAGAAACGGCCGTTTTGCATGGCGGTGAAAACAAACTTGCTTTATGACGCTGTTTTGATACCTGACATCGGGGTTGAGTTCTGTTTGGGGAAGAACTGGTCTGTGGCCGGGAATTGGATGTATGCCTGGTGGAAAAGTGATCGGAAGCATAATTATTGGCGTATCTATGGGGGAGATGTGGAGTTGCGCCGCTGGTTCGGTCGGAGAGCGGTGGAAAAACCGTTTTCCGGGCATCATGTCGGATTGTACGGGCAGATCGTCACCTATGATTTCGAATTGGGTGGGAAAGGTTACTTGGGGGATAAATGGAGTTACGGGGGAGGCGTGGCTTACGGCTACTCGTTACCTGTGGGACATCGGTTCAATGTGGATTTCACGTTGGGAATCGGCTACCTTGGAGGATCGTACAAGGAGTACATCCCTTTGGACGGTCACTATGTATGGCAGACCACTAAAAACCGCCGCTGGTTCGGCCCGACCAAGGCGGGTATCTCTTTGGTGTGGTTGATCGGGCGGGGGAATTATAGCCGGAAGAAAGGAGGCAGGCAGTGATACGGATACGCTTTAGTCTGGTGTTCATATTTTTATGGATGGGACTGACGGCTTGTGAGCATAAGGATTTATGTTACGATCATCCGCACTTTGCCACGGTGCGGGTAATATTCGACTGGACCAAGATTTCCAATCATGACAAGCCTGAAGGCATGAGGGTCGTATTTTATCCGACCGACGATGAAAGCAACACGTGGATATTTGATTTCCCCGGAGGAGAGGATGGGGAAGTGGAGCTCCCCGAGAATGATTACCGGGTAATTTGCTTCAACTACGATACCGACGGGATGGTTTGGAAAGAAAACGGCAGTTACACGCTTTTTACTGCCGATACGCGTGATGTTCGGTCGCCGGATAACCGGACAATGGCCGTCACCCCACCCTGGCTGTGTGGCGACCATATAGACAGAGTTATCCTCAAGGACATTCCGGGAGGAAGCGCGGAGATAGTACGGCTGACTCCCGTAAACATGGTATGTCACTACACGTATGAGGTGAACGGTCTTCGGGGACTGGACAGGGTGGCGGATTTGCGGGCCGCTCTTTCCGGCATGTCCGGCTCGCTTAACATGTCCGGCGACAGTTTGCCCGCCGGTCTTTCGGAGAGCCTGCTCTTTGATGGAATGGTTTCACGGAATCAGATTATAGGCGGATTCTATACGTTTGGACATTCCGCACTTGAAGGAGAGCCCAATGTTTTCCGGCTGTATCTCAAGAACCGTTCCGGCAGCATGTCTGTATTGGAACAGGACGTGAGCGGCCAAGTGCATGATGTCCCGGTAGTGGGGCATGTCGGTGATGTGCATCTGGTGTTGAATTTTGATTATGAGGTACCATCCGAGCCGGGAAGTGACGGTGCGGGATTTGATGTGGACGTTGATGATTGGGATGATGTGAATATGGATATAGTGTTGTAATCGAGTTTTATTAATTATATTTATTAACAATTTTCATTTTATGAAAAAAAGTACAGTAATGCTTGGGGCAATCTTTGGAACATTGTTGATGGGTTGCTCAGACGAGGAGATTGCGAATGTGGAAACCTCCTCACGAAATGCGATTGGTTTTAACGTGTTAAGTAATGCGGCGGAAACGAGGGCTACCCCTACTACCAACACCAACTTGAAGAACACCGATTTCGACGTGTTCGCTTTTACGGCGGATGGTACTGCCTTCATGGGAAAGGTAGACACGGATTTTGGACATGACGGAGTGAAGATCGTGTACAAAAATGGTAAGTGGGATTATGACAATGCGAGCGACCTTCGTTATTGGCCTACCGAGGCTTTGGACTTTTACGCGTTCAATCCCGGAACGGTTAGTGAAGACATGATGGTGAATTATATGTGGGAAGCCTCCGGGACTGTCCAAAAGATAAGTTATACCTGCATCGATGAGTATGGAGCCGGTACTCATGAAAACTACGACGTGATGTATGCCATGGCCAAAGACCGGACAAAAGACATGAACAACGGAGTAGTGAAATTTAATTTCAAACATATTCTGTCACAGGTCGTATTCAAAGCAAAGACCGAATATGCTAACATGGAGGTGGACATCAAGGACATCAAGATTTATAATATCAAATTTAGCGGCACCTTCACATTGCCTAAGACAGACGAGGAAACGGGAAGTTGGAGTTCGCCTGATTTAACACATTCATTCCCATATACCGTAGTGCAAAACACAAACATCACGGTCAAAGGTAATGACCCAGTTACCAATATTACCACAGATACTCCTATGCTGAATATACCACAGAAGCTGACTGCTTGGAAAGTTTCCGAAACAGGCACCAAAACCAAGGAGCAGGCCGATAATGCGAAGCAATGTTATCTGGAGATCGCCTGCAAAATCCGGCAGTCCGGAGCTTATCTGTTGGGTTCAGCAAGCGAATACAAAACAATTTATGTTCCGTTCGGAGATACATGGGAACAGGGCAAGCGCTATATCTACACGTTGATTTTCGGTGGTGGTTATACTGATCAGGGAGAGGCTGTGTTGAATCCGATCCAGTTTGATGCAGAGACAACAGGCTGGGTTAATGCGGCAAAAGACGTAAACGTTTAATTAATATCGTACCCGTTGGCAGGTTAAACTGTAGGGATATTCAGTAAATGTCCCTAAAAAATAAGATGGCATATGAAGATGATGGCGCATCATCACTTCCTATGCCATTTTTATTGTAGTTTTTCGTTGTTTTCTCACATAATTTTATCCGTCAAGACAAGACTTTCCTGAAGAAGTCTGATGACCTCTTTTGATTCTGTCAGTAAAATCATATCATACCGCTTTAACCGTCCTGTTCCTGATCTTGTCAATCATCAGTACGGCATTTGCCGTATGTATTCCGAAAAAGATCCACAGGATTTCCGTCTTCCTGTTCCGTGCCTTTATCCTTGAGAGCGAGTAATGCTGCTTCTGTGTGCCGAAGCTGCCTTCAAGCCGGGTAGCCCTCTCCCTTGAGAGTTCACTTCTGAGAACCCTTCTCAACTGCTCATCCTTTGCCGCCTTTCCCTTGCACACGAAGGAAGTGGATATTCCGTATTTCGTGCAAAACTTCCTGTTGGCATTGTTGGCGTATATGGAATCGGCAGCCACACATCTTACCCTCACGTTCATGAGTTTCTGCTGCATACGGATACAGTCCTTCAGACGTATACCCTCATTGAAAGCCTTGAACGAGAGGTGTTCGATGAACGATATGCCGTCTATCTGTATATTGTTCACTTTTGCACCGAACTCAACAGACTTGGTTTCCTTTCCCCTTACGATAGGACGTACATAATGGCGGTCAATGCTGACGATGCGGTCACTGACCTTCCGGCCTTCAAACATTTCCTTCTCCTGTACAAGGACCTTTCTGATGACGGACAGCCGTTTCCGGTAATCCGGTGTGTATCGGAGTGAGACACCGTACTTCCTATGGATTCCATCCCTCTGTATGAGGAGTTTTTCAAGAAGCCTGATCATACGGCGCTTGAGCATCCTTGTCCGTGAAACCTTCCTTTTTCTTTTCTTGCTGTAGGACAGATAAGACGCTTCCACATCCGCATATTTGTTGCGCGGACGCCTTATGCCAAGCTCCCCGCAATGCTGACAGATATGTCTGTGAAGCCATTCAATGCTTTCCCAAAGAAGTTTCATGTCCGTAGGAAAACGCATATGGCTCTCATAGCATGTGGCATCGCTCATGCACACGTGAAGGTTCTCAAGATAAGGTTTCCAGTGTGAGGCCAGCACTTCCTGGAGGAATTCAATGTCAAGACGGGATGCCATCTCATTGCGGATGGCACTGACTATCTTGTAGTTGGTTATGGGGAAGGACGGGTCTATCATGATTCCGCAGAACATCTGATAGTGTATGTTGCCGTTCAGATGTTCCACCAGCTGTCTGTCGGAGAATCCGGTGTAGGATTTCAGGAGCATGAGGGCAATCTTTGCCGAAGGGCTGAAAATGTTCCTGCGCCCCAGACGCTGTTCCGACAGGCCTGCGGCTTTTGCCATGCGTTCAAACGGGAACACTGAGTGAAGCCTGCCAAGCTCACTCTCATTAAAACTTTTGCGGTATTTTTCCAGAATATCAAATTCTGTAAAGCCCAAAGTTGGGTGAATTTCGGAAATATTTTGTATCTTAGCCATATCTTGGTTTAGGAATTTCCCCCACTTTGGATGCCAAACCTTAATTTCGGGGGAATACCTAAAGATACAAAAAAACCAGCTAATTCACAAAACTTTGTGTATGAATTAGTTGGCTAATTTTATACTATTTACTGAATCTCCCAACTGTAATCCGATATTCGTAGACCCGGAACGGGGCATTGAAAGCACTCTTGGAGTTTTTCATTTGTCAACAGGTTATTATCTTTGGATAGGTAGCTTTTTGACTTTGCTATTGGGCGAAATCGCATTGTTTGTATTAAAAAACAAAATAGGATGACTCACTATAATCTACTTCGTATTTTTCCATAAATGCAATCCTTGCCAAAAAGCAGTTTGTTCGGGTGGTTGTTTGGGCGTTCCCCCTTCGGGTCGGGCTTTCCGCTACAAGTCCTCGCTATGCTGTGGCTTTTCCCCTGCAATCCCTAACGTGGGTGAAAGGGTTTTCACTATCTTGCGCTTGCACTTTGACACACGGGGCTTCGGCTGTTCGCCGAAACTTCCCGCGCCCCGTCCCGCCCGAAAGAGTTCCCCGGCGTTTGTCCGGCAGCCGACATTATTCAAGGTAGTATTCTATAATATCTTTTATCAGTAGCTCTTCTCCTTGTTTCCATAATTTCCAGCCTTGTTCACTCTTTATTGTATCGCCTTGTACCTCAAACGGTTTTCGGACTTCTGTATTGTCCTTGAAGCAGACTACCGTCACCATGCGAAGATAGTCTTCCCAAGAGATATAGTAGGTGTCAAAGTCATGCGTTCTTTTCGCTGGAATACCATTTATCCGCATGAGGCTGCGGTTGCGTTGCATCCTGTTTCCATGCATCATAATCTGCCCAGATGAACAGTTGATCCATGCCGTTTTTCCGCTTTCCTCGTTCAGTACAATTTCAGCCCTTCCCGCCATTAAGCCCAACACTCTAAAACGGAGCATGGGAAAAGTGTAGGTCAGACTTGCCGTCTCTTCTAAGTATTCATGTATGTTGCTTCCGGATCTCCATGCCAAGGGCATTAACGTATCTGATTCCGAAGAGTAACGATAGTAATATCTGCCATCTTTGCATGAAGCGTTATTCTGTCCGTCCTGCCATTCCTGCGGATTGTCATCCTTCCTTTTCCGCTCGGCAATATCCTTGTCAAACGGATACTGATGCAGTGCAATGCTATCTTCCGGCTCCTTGCACGTTGCTGTCCGGTATAATGGTATGACGGGGTTCTGCTCGGCTATGACCTCCATGAACCCAATACCCAAAGGAGCATATAATCCATTCTTGCGTTGGAACTGGAAATGATTGCCTTGTATGAAAAGGGAGGGAAAATCATCGGAAGCAATCCCCGTTATTATATCCGCTTCGCCAATAACATCCGCTGTCCGTTGGTCTTGTTTGCATGAAGATGTGCAGGCGGACTCATTGTCTGTCGGAGGCATAGGCGGCTTGCAACTCATGACCGATGCAGCCGTCAAAAGTAGTGTTATGATGACGGTTTTCATCTAAGTTTAAGCCCCACCTTCACCATGCCATGTGCAGGTTTGGGTATTATCTTGATAGTTATGCTGTATCCATTGCCCTGATTTCTCACCGTCGGTGTATTGTCCCTCAATGGTTATATAGGGTTTACCCTCCCATGTTGATTCCACACGATACGAACCGTCGAGTTTTCCATTACGGTAGTGGCATGTAGTCTTGCTGCGTATTGCGCGGCCGTCCTCGAAGATTTCCCATTCCTCGCCATCTTTTTTCCCGTCGATATAATGAGATTCAAAAATCTGCTTACCCGTCTTGTTGGCAAAGCGACGTTCCCGCCCGTTCTCCACACTCTGTTTGTACTCCTTTTCTATCTCTATTTTTCCGTTACGGAAATAGGTCTTTACAGTTCCGTCTATCTTGCCTTGTAGTATGGGTGTTTCCTTTCGAGGAGTAACGCCGTCTTGGTAGTATTCCGTGAATGTACCGTTACGCTTGCCCTTGACATATATGCCCGACTCACGCAATACCCCGTCACGGTAGCGATGATAGTCACCGTTTATCATGCCGTCTGAAAGTTTCACGTGTTCTTCGTCAAGCCCTCGTATAATGCGATATTTTCCCTGCAACGGCCGTTTACTGTCTTTTTTATAATATACTGTGCGGTGTGCATCATCCGTCAGGGGCTGCAAATCATTCCATTCTACTGTTTGTTGTGCGGAAACCGTGCCGCAAAGCAACAAAAAAATGTATAGTATCAACATTCTATTCATATGTCGTATATTTTTATTTTTCGAGGTTGATAATGTTCTGTGGCAAACTGATTTTCAGGGGGGGGCAAACCGCTTATTATATTTATTTTGAAGAAATTTCTCCATTCTTATAGCTTTGCTATAAAATAAAGCATTAATC
The DNA here is from genome assembly GCF_027257075.1 of Bacteroides sp. LFL-34. Taxonomy (NCBI): domain Bacteria; kingdom Pseudomonadati; phylum Bacteroidota; class Bacteroidia; order Bacteroidales; family Bacteroidaceae; genus Bacteroides; species Bacteroides sp. LFL-34. The sequence continues at coordinate 110,915 of NZ_JAPQKZ010000014.1, forward strand.
CAACTATTATATTCACTCTTCAAGTTTACTTTTCACCAATTTCAGGAATTCCTCCTTAGTCATGAACCTGTCGAGAAAATCATTCAGTCGTCCCTCATTGGTTACTTCCGTGAAAAATTCCTCATGATCCGTACTCCAGACGACAGGATTCTCAGGGTCGTTATCTGACAGGCAGATGAGATAGTAATTGGGATAACCGTCCGTATAAAGCAGCTCTACAAAATCCGGAGTGGCACAATTTGAATACTTGATGATTTCACCCAGCTCTGCATTATCCGTAAACCAACCATTCCATTCTTCAAAATCCGGTGTCCCTTTTTGGAATGGCGTAAATGGTCTGGCAACCCAAAACAGTTGGCGGCGAGGTTCTTCATCCAAGGTAAAGAACGTATCTGTCATTTCCTTATAGAACGCCTCCCTGTCAGAATTGAACAACTCCATATGCTCATCCACCCAATCGCCCAAACCTTCAATCGGCTCTGTATCTTCGGCAGCCAGCCAGGGCGTGTCCACCGGTTTAAGGAACAAGGCCGTATCGAATGTAATGGCACAGAGATCCTCTTTCAGTGAATTCCCTTTCAGGTTTGCTACGTTGCCGCCCAGTAGCCTGATTCTGTCTGTTATTTCCTTTTTCATGAGTGCCGTATAATTTTGTTATTATTTTTGTTTGAGATTCACATGCCCGGACAGCCATTGGAAATATTTCCAGTCTTCCTTGAAAATCTTTTCCCCTTCGAGCATATAGGCGTGGAGAAGAAATTCAGTTGCATTGGTTTCATCCTCCATTTCCAGATAGTTCTCGCCAAGGCGCAGCAGGATGAAAGGATTGTCTGTCTCTCCGATATTGTAGCATTTGCGGAAAAACTCCAGCGACTTGCCGTAGTTCCCCATCATGAAATGGGCGTCACCGATTGAGCCGACGAGCCAGAGATATGCTTCCCAGTCTTCCTTCGGTTCAGGAAGGATGTCCAGTGCCTCTTGGAAACAGGAGATGGCTTTCGCGTAATCTTCGCTTTCCATCGCCTCATTTCCCGTTTCTGACAGTTCTTCGATTCTGTCGTACAGTTCATCTGAAAGTTCCATATTCCTCTATTTTTCTTTGATATTCTTTGATGCCCACATCCCGATATCCTGCTTGCTCAATGCCGCAGCCATCAGGTCGGGGAATTTGTCAGGCGTACAGGCAAATGTGGGAACACCCAGACCGGCAAGATACTCGGCATTACGCTTGTCGTAGCAGGGCGCCCCGTCATCGTTCAGGGCCGGAAGCACAATCAGCTGCACACCGCTGGCCACAATGGAGGCGAAACGCTTGCGCATCTCCTTCTCGTCACCGCCTTCATAGAGGTCGGTCACCAGTACCAGCACAGTGTCCTGCGGCCGTGTGATCACACCCTGACAGTAAGTCAGGGCCCTGGCTATGTCGGTTCCTCCGCCGAGCTGGACACCGAACAACAGGTCAACCGGGTCCTGCAGGTCATCGGTAAGGTCAACGACCGAAGTGTCGAACACCACCATACGCGTATTGACGGACGGCAGGGAGGCCAGTACCGAACCGAAGATGCCGGAATATACGACAGAGGTTCCCATCGAACCGCTCTGGTCGAGACAGAGAATGATGTCCTTCAGAGCCTTGCATTTTCTGCCGTAGCCTATCCTGACTTCCGGAATGACGGTCTTGTACTGGGGCTGGTAGTTCTTCAGGTTCTTTATGATGGTCGTCTTCCAGTCTATCTCGTTGTAACGGGGATTGCGCCTTCTCGCCGAACGGTTCAAAGCACCGGTGACGGCCTGCTGGGTCGGGGAAGAGAGCTTCCGCAGCAGGTCATCCACGACCTTGCGTACAACCTGACGGGCCATGTCCTTGTTCTTTTCGGGAATGGCCCTGCCGAGTGACATCAGTGTAGCTACCAGATGTACGTCAGGGACAACTGTTGCCAGCATCTCCTTCTCGGTAAGCAGCGAATCGATATGCAGACGCTTGATGGCATCCCTCTGGATGACCTGCACGACGGTCTGTGGGAAAAACTCCCGGATATCGCCAAGCCAGCGGCTTACCTTTGGGGCCGACGACCCGAGTCCGCCGCGGCGGTCACTGTCATAGACGGCTTCCAGCGAACTGTCAAGGCGCTGTTCTTCCACCGTCAGCGTTACACCCGTCCCGTCAGCGGCATTCCCGCCGAGAGCCATACGCCATCTTTTCAAATATTCTGTTTCCATGTTCTGTTCCTTTTTTATCCGATTCCCAGAAGTCTGCCGAGCAGGGGTATTACTTTGGATGCATCCCCGTCATTGCAGGAATGTTCCCCGGAGGCGATTCCGGTATCGGTTCCGTTCAATTCGAATCCTTTGGCCTTCTCGCCGAGTTTGCGGCGCTCGGCTGTAGTGAAATTGCTGAATGTACGTCTGATCACCGGCAGCAGTTCTATGAAATTTGCGTCGCTCAAACCGCAGAGCCAGCCGTTCACGAGCTGCCACAGGTTGTCGTCCAGCAGCAGTACCGAACCTGATGCACGCAGGAATCCCTCAAACCAGTATGCGATGTCGGAAGGTGCGTTGCCCACCGATGAATAGAAGCTCAAGGTGTCACGCATCTCTTCACGCGATATCCTGCCCTTGTCGTAGAGTATGCGTGCCGCGTACCCGGAGAGCAGCGGATGCGCTCCTGATGAATTGCGGATCTGCTGCACGAACCCATACCACATGCCGTTCAGCTCTTCGTCATCAAGCGTGGATACGGCATAGTTGGTAGCCGACAGGTGTTCAAGAAGTTCTCCGGCTGCCTCCTCGTCGATGTTGATGCAGACGAGCAGACCTCCTGCAAGGATACGTGCCACCATGGCCCGGAGCATGTTGCCCACCTTGCTGAAATCCAGATTGCGGACATCGCCGTAACGGACGATGTTCACCAGGTCGGGAACCGCTTCCATCATCTCCACAATGTCTGTGGATGCCGCCGACAGACGGTCAAGACGGATGGTCATCGCTTCCACAAGCTCCGGAAGGTTGGCCGGAATGACCCGGTCAAGAAGTCCCGTCAGTTCGGGGATTCTGGTGATTCCGGTCATGCGGTCGGAGACGTACTTCTGCACGGCTTCCTCCACGGTATTGCCCCAGACTGCCCGTTCTATGATGCAGACAATCTGTTCCGGTCTATGGTAAAGACTCCATTTTTCCTTGAAAGTACCCTTGCCGCCTGCGGTTTCCGGCTTGGCCCAGTCTATGTCAAGCAGGGCCAGGCGGTGGAAGAACAGGCTGCGTTCCAGGTCGGTCTCCTTGCGCAGGTCAAGTGTCATCTCCTTTATTTCCGCCGTGAAAGGAACACGCAAGCGTTTCTGCTGCCGTTCCACGTCAATCAGGAGAGGGACTTTGGGTACCGCTTCCGGCACTTTGCCCAGACAGTTGCCCACGATGAGCGATTCCCTGACGAGCTGCAGCAGCATATCGTCCCCGAAGCCCATTACGGTGGTCACCGCCTCGTTGTATTCCTCAAGCGTCGGGGCGGGCAATCCACGCAACGCAGCTGTCGTCTGCGCCAGACGGACTGTCTCGATTACGTGGGCCACCGAGATGTCCATGTCCTTCTTCCTCAGAAGGGCCGCTATACGGCTGACCCACCAGGTGCCGTCATCTTCCGGATGATGCCACAGGTAATGATACCATCCCGGAGAGTCTATGCCGGCCCCGTAACCGCTGCGGAAGGTGAGCCTGTCATACGTCCACGGAATCCACGTGCATTCCGCCTTTACCTTCGGGAGCCCTTTCAGCAGCTCGTTGTCATCCTTCACCTTCGGCATATTCTCCAGTGCCGGGACATGCCATGCCCCGCAGATTACGGCTATGCACCCGAAAGGTTCCTTCTGGGCCGCTCGTATCATGCGACGCATCCACGCTTCACGGACAAGGTTCCTGCGGGAGGTATGTTCCGGGAGAGCTTCCCTGAGCGCGGTCACAGCTTCCTTGACGGCCTCGAAGATGCCGCTGCCGTCTCTGCGCTGTTCTATGTTCATGTTCCACCACGATTCACCGTCAGTATAGCCGGCAGCTTCTGCCAGCAGGTCAAACGGATCACCCGGCTGTTTAATAGCTTCATCATCCGCTTCTACAGGCTCGTTGCCATCCTTCCTTTCCGCTTCGAAGGCAAGGGAATGGGCAAGCGGGAGATCGAAGAAGCGTAAGGTGACATTCTCCCGGAGAGCATAGCGCAAAGCCTGCCATTCCGGCGAGAAGTCGGCAAACGGATAGAATACGGCATTCTGCGGCACATCGGGTTGATAGCCGAGCAGGGCTACCGGAGGCTTCATCTGCCCGTAGGAGACGAACGGCATGAGAGCCTCGGCCTCCGCCGGTCCCTCAAGCAGTATGAGGTCGGGACGGATACGCTCAAGTTCCTGCAGGATGTTCCGGCAGGAGCCCGGCCCGTGATGACGTATTCCCAATAGATGAATGTCTGTCATATTACTTGTCTCATGCAAAATACGTCAATCAAATCATATCTCTTGAAGCCCTGTAGATGTCTTTCCAGCCCTCACGGTTCTTGACCACTGTCTCCATGTATTCCTGCCATACCACTTTGTCCTGTACAGGGTCTTTCACCACGGCACCGAGGATGCCTGAAACGAGGTCCTCCGCATGGATCTGGCCGTCACCGAAATAGCCGGCCATGGCAAGGCCGTTGTTCACCACGGATATGGCTTCTGCCGTACTCAGTGTGCCGCTCGGGCTCTTGAGCTTCGTCTTGCCGTCGCCGGTGGCTCCCTGACGCAGCTCACGGAAAATGGTGACGACACGACGGATTTCATCAAGGGCAGGTTTCTCTGCCGGCAGCTGCATCACTTTCTCGAAGCTCTCCACGCGGCGGCGGACAATGTCAACTTCTTCCTCAAGCGTGTCGGGCAACGGGAGGATGACCGTGTTGAAACGGCGTTTCAGTGCGCTTGAAAGGTCATTCACACCTTTATCCCTATTGTTGGCCGTGGCTATGATGTTGAATCCGCGGATGGCCTGCACCTCCTTGTTCAGCTCGGGGATGGGCAGGGTCTTCTCCGAAAGGATGGTGATGAGCGTATCCTGCACGTCAGAACCGATACGGGTAAGCTCCTCAATGCGGCCGATCTTGCCTTCCTGCATCGCCTTCATCACCGGGGTCTGTACCAGGGCACCCTCACTCGGCCCCTCGGCGAGAAGACGGGCATAGTTCCAGCCATAGCGGATGGCCTCTTCTCCCGTTCCGGCGGTACCCTGTACTATCAGCGTCGAATCGCCTGATATGGCTGCCGCCATGTGCTCGCTGACCCAGCTCTTGGCCGTACCGGGAAGACCGTACAGAAGCAGCGCCCGGTCGGTGACAAGGGTGGCCACGGCAATCTCCATCAGGCGGCGGTTGCCTATGTATTTCGGTGAAACCTCAAAACCGTTCTTCAGTATCCCTCCCATGAGGTAGGTGACCACGGATTGGGGTGACATCTCCCAGTTTTCGGGAATCGGGTTGGTCTCGTTCTTTTTCAGTTCATGAAGTTCCTCTGCAAACTGTTGCTCGGCATGTTGTCTCAGTAAAGTGCTCATATGAATATCAATATTTATTTTTCATTTAACAAAGTGTCTATTTCAGATTTAAGATCCATGAATTCCAGCATCTTCGAGCAGAACTCGTTCATGGACGGCGAAGCCTCCGCCGAAGAGGCGGCCTTGGCCTTGATCAGGTTCCTTAGATGTGACGGGATATGCATGGCAAGCCGTTCCGCCATGTCTGCGGCATAGTACAGGTAATCCTTTTTCAGAATCCAAGACATGACGCTGGAAGAGAATTTCGGGCCCCATGCCTCGTAGTCGTTGCCGTACCATGAGTCGGGTATGAATCCGAAATCCCGGACCGTTTCCGGCCAGCTGATTTCCTCCCGCTGGGAGGGAGTGAGCATCGCCACGAGTTCCGGCTTGCGCAGATAGGAAGGGTCTTCCTTCAGGGTGTGGAAAGCCCACAGCCCGTCCGAGAAGTTGAGTATCGGGTCCTCCAGCTCCAGGAACTTCCTGAAAGGGGGATGCTTGGCGAATTTTCTCGCGGCCTCTTCCTTACCGCAGCCATATACCTCGCACCAGAAACTCAAAGGCACCCGTTCGGCGAGCTGCCTCAGGATGAATTCGGAATCGCCCTCTTTCTTGTTGGAGCTTACCTCGGACAGCCCCATGGCCTTCATCTCCGGGGTGTATCCGATCTCGTCGTATGACCATCCGGTAAGCATGTTGTGTCTGATATGTCCACGCAGGAGTTCGCAGCAGCGCATCACCATGGCTGAATCGGGAATCATGCACAGAAGTTTCCGTGCCGTTTCCTTGACAATGGAGCTGCGGTCCGACTCCAGCACTTCCTGTATGAAGAGCTCGTCGGCCTTGCTGATGTTTATCCGGAGACATTCAAGCAGCTCGTTGCGCTGGTTGGCCGGTTCGCTCTTCCAGTCTTTCCGCAGCAGTTCAAGGGCTGCGGCAGAATCCTGCTGCCTGAATCTGGCAAGCATCTCCTTACGCTCGCCGTGGGTGGCCGTATCCCAAGAATCGGTGATCCCGCATTCCTCTCCGACAAGGCCCATCTGCCTGATCAGCCATAAGCCTCTGTTCCCGACGAGATTTTTCAGCAGCCTGCGTTCTTCAAACCGCAACGGATTGTTGCGGTCATAGGCACGCCGGATAAGCGGCTGGAGGTATTCGGGCGAAATGATTTTTCCCGACCCCTGCGCCAGACGGTAGGCGTAGGCTAGCATATAGCGTGTACCGTGGAGTCTGGAAAAGAGTTGACTCCGGTCCTTGTCGAAATACGGCAGTTCCTCTTCCGGGGCTGTTTTCACGGGGACAATGCCTTCCGCTCCGGCCGGTTCCCATCCGGCACGCCTGTAGGCGAAGGCGGATGCGGCTGTCATGTACAGGAACGATTCCGTGTCTTCGGCTTTCCCGTGGATCCCGTCAACCAGAGTCTGAAGGGACTCGGGAAAGGCTCCGGGAACGAATTCACGGTTGGCTGTTCCAAGCAGTGCAGCCTGTATGATAGGTTCAGTTACGTTCATCTCTCCAAGTATGATATTCTTTGTTGTACCAAATGGATTTCAGTTCCCATATATCCCCGTTTACAATGACCAGCGAGGCGAACGGATTGCCGCCGGTAATGGCGAGGATGTCGATGAAGGTTTCCTCGGGCATCGCCACACGGACGGCATTGCCCGCGTTGTCCAGCAGCGTGTAGTCTTTCCCGTTACGGGCAACCCTCACGTCATCCACAAGCAGGGGGACGTCCTCGAAAAACGGATTCGTCAGCATGGCCGTGCGGTACACCGCGGCAGCCTGCTTCAGGTTAGGGCTGCACGCCGGCACAAAGTTTTCTTCCGCGAGTACGGACTCCCGGAACAATGCACGCCGGCATGTACCCGTGCCGTTGTAAAAGCATAGCGCCCCTTTATAGGCACTGCCCGGAATCCAGTTCTCGGTGGAAAAGGTACCGGCAACGGCAAAACTCAGGTATCTGGCGAAAAGTCTGCTTTCCTTTCCGTAAAACCAGTAGATGTCGGTATTGATATCGTTGACTTTACGGGACTGCTTGTGAAGCACGAGCCAGCTGTCCGCCACCGGCTCTCCGGCAAGGACGTTGTCCTTGGACTGGGGATATCCGATCTGCGTGCGTATCTCGTCCTTCCATTCTTCGGGAAGGCCGTCCATGTTTCTGTAGCTCTGCATGAGCAGGTACAGCCTGCCCATGCTTTCCGTCAGGTCGGATTTCCAGCTTTCCGAGTCGAAGTCTATAGCCTCCATGGCTCTCAGTCTCCCCGCAAGTCCCGGTGCCTGGGCATCCACCATCCTCCGGGCCATGTTGTCAAACAGGGTATAGGCACGTTCCGGAACATTCAGGAATCCGTTGCGCACCAGGTCCTTCATCCATACCTCAAGGTCGGATATGCCTCCCAGTACCTTCTGGTGCCGCTTCTCCTGCCTCTTGGCCTGAGCCGCTTCATCCACAGGGGTTTCGCTTTTGGCTTTCTGCTCCTTCTTTTCGGCCTTCTCCGTTCTTTTGGCAAGCCACGCCGTCACCCATTCCGGCTCTTCCGCCTGCGTGAACTGGTCAGGCTGGCGGGCGTACAGCAACAGCAGGCCAAGCCCATGCTTGCACGGGAATTTGCGGCTCGGGCAGGAACACTTGAACGCAATGTCATTCAAGTCTATCACCGTCTGGTAGGGATTCTTTCCGCTTCCCTGGCAATGACCCCAGACGGCACGTCCGCTGCATTCCTTCAGTACCCATTTGCTCAAGGTCGCAAGTCCTTTGCCAGCCTTTACAGATGAGTCGTCGGGAGCGAGCTGCAATATCTGTTCTTCTGTCAAGTTCAATGGCATACGCAACAAGTTAATTGGTCATTGGTAAATCATTCCCTGTTCCCGGCTGCATATTCTCCCGTGTTGATGTCAAGTACGGGACGCTTGGGCTGTATCAGCGCGTCTTCGTATTGGCATTTCCACTGGATGCTGCGGTCCATATCACCGTCTTTGATTCCATCGATGGTTTCTCCCGAATCTATTTCGTTGCCGCTTGTAAGCAGATAGGAAGCCACGTTGTAGGCATGGTTCACTATCCAGTTCGGATCAAGTCCGCGGAAGTGGTACTGCAGGTCAGGCAGGAACAGCGTGTTCATCCCGAGTGTATCGACCAGCATGTCGTCGGAACCCTGAATCGTGAAGAAACGGACGTTTACGGCATAGCGGATGAACCGGTCAGGACCTTCTATCTGATTGCCGCGGATTTCCTCCGCCTCGAACAGTTTCCCGCTGCCGCTGAAGAAGAACGCTTCGCAGGACGGGAACAGTTCGGCGAGCGCTTCAAGGTAGTCCATTTCCAGATTGGCACGTTCCAGAGAAGACAGGCCGCGGGCAAGGAAGTCCGTAGCGAGCATACTGTACCGGCATTCCTCAAGGATACGGTCACGGCTTTCCTGGCAGTCCCACATCTGGCTCCGGGTGAAGTCGTCCACGGTCTTTCCGTCAAAGTCCATGCACGAAGTCATCAGGAACTGCACGGGCGCTTTCCCGTCCTCAAACTCCACCATGTGGTCCAGGGCGGTGATGAAGACAGACTTGTCATCACCTTCGCGGCATTCTACATTGCCGAAATGCTTCCGGCATACATCAGCCACCCTCTGCGTATCCGGCAATTCAACCGGTTCCTTGAACAGAAGGTTTATAAGTAAAGGTCCTCCGGGCTGCAGTTCCTTTGTATTTAGGTCTTGTTGAAATACTTGATTCATATTGAAATGCTTTTGAATGTGAAAGAATCGGTTAATCCCACCAGAAATACCATATTCTGGATTGACGCAACGTGTCGGCAAGACTGCCTATGCCGTCACAGCTCTGGTCCATATCCGGACAGAAAGCATATTGCTGTATTGCGGCTTCCATTGCTCTGTCTTCCGGAACGGGAGCTGGAAGTTCATACTCCAGCTGGTCGCTGGTAAAGGTTCCCGGAACAGCACCGTATTCCTCGTACCAATACTTTGAGATGGCCATCAGTTCGGGGTTTGCAGGACAGTCGTTCCAGTTGCCGAATGGCAGGTACGCGAATATTTTCCACGGCTCCGTGACCGGAATACGGGCAAGGATCAGCGGATGCGTCATGTTCGTATCGGTATTCCAGTAGCTCGAATAACGGTTGTTGTCGAATCCGCCTTCAGGCTCTTCATCAATATCATCGTTGTCCTGCCCGGTCAGCTTGTCAAGGATGGATTTCCCGTCCATGACAGGAGCCTCAAGCAGCCTTCTGCGGAATTCATTGACTTTTTCCCGGTTGAATGTGTAATCATCCGAGCTTTCGCTGTCAGGATCCGAGTTCCCGATTATGTTTTCCCACAAACCTTCATCGACATTGACCAGAACGGGGATGAAGCCTTCCCGCACGCCGAGCCGTTGGGCATAGGTATAGGCTGACATGATAGGGTCATCGTCACTCATGGATGGGAAATAGGTGCATTCACAATCAAGATAATCCATGAAGGCACGGGCCAGTTCGTCTGGCTCAACGGTATCTTTGTCTATATGCAGCCCCTGCCAGTTGGCGAAGCGTCTGTCTATGCGTTGTGACATTGCCTGGTAATAATCCTCGTCATACGGGACAAACAGGTATGCTTCCTCTTTGAACTCATCGGAATGATACCTTTCCGGACCGAAATAATCCAGGGCGTGGTTGTCAATGTCTCCGGGATAAAATGGAGTTTCGTTGGCGCCATAGTAACTGCCATAATAGTAGTCGGCAAATGCACGGCCCTGTTTATTGAACAGGAATCTTGTAAGCTGCCCGTTCAGGTTGTCCTTTATGAACACCCTCAGGTCATCATCGGCCGAGCCGCTTTTGATCCGGGACACAAGGTCTCCGAACTGTTCAAGAAAATCATCCCTCATAAGGTCATTTACCATGCACCAGCGTAGATATATTGCCAGATGATTGTAGGCCGTAATTGTATCTAACGGCAGATCCTTCTCTTTGAACTTCTCCAGATGGCCTTCCGCATCGTCCATCACTTCATCCGTGTCATCCGGGAAATCGGGACCGCCATCGGCATCGTCTTCGCTGCCGTATGAGATTTTCAGAGTCACTTTGTCCGGAAGGGCAACACCCTGTCCACGTGTTATCCTATGTTTATCGACAGCAGAGAAGCCTATGGTTTCTCCGTCGTTGAGAACTGCATCGTATTCCAGAACATATCCTGCCATGCTGGCCAGGAAGTCTCTCACCTTTGACGGGTCGGCATCCACGTCAAGGACCTCCATTTCGTCCTTGCCGAAACACTCCATTCCATAGGTGTAGCCGCTGATTCCCTTTTCGGTACGGTAAAGCCCGAACCATATCCAGTTGTATATAGGCAGCGAATCCTCCTTCATCATTCCGGAAAAGCCTTCATAGAAACGGGGCTGGAAAACGACACCGCTGGTATAGATACCGGTTATATTCTTCTGGTGGCAGCAGACAGACAACAGCTTCACGTACAGTTTACCTCTTTCGATCAGGGACTCCTCTTTGCCGATAACGGCAACCATGATGTGAGCCTTATGCTCTTTGGCTGTTTTTTCGGCCTCCGACCACATGTAATTGTTCTTCGCGCATTCTTCGGCTTCGCCATTAGGTACGGGGGCAGGCATCAGGCTTACCGCCGCCATCATGTCACCCACGTCGAAGACCAGTGACTCGGGGTTCCGTTCCTCGTCAGATTTCTCTTCAGCGGTGATGTCCCACTGTTCTTTCAGATCTCTGATGTATTTTTCCTTGTCCCAGCTGTTGTCGGAGAGCAAGGCGAATCCCACGAATGTGCCGGCCTTTTTCTCACGTTCCTCGGCCTGCTTTGCCTGTTCCATCCAGTAGGAACGCACCATCTCGACAAGGGCCGTAGCATCCTTGACAGCCGTCTTTTCGTCATAGGGTTCCATCTCACTGAAGGTATGGCCGCAGTCTGACAAGCTGTCTCCTTCGTATCCACCATTCACGCCCAGCAGCCATTCACTGTCCTTGGTATCCTTGTATTTGAAAATGTAGTAGGTCATATCGTGCAGTACGAATGTTCCCGTACACTCGATCTCCGCTGGCTTATGTCCCAACTCCTGCGAGTGCGAGAGCCAGGCTATCATTGCAGCCAGAGCTGCTTCTTTCTGTCTGTTGTCCATATTCTTATCCCTTAGTTCGATATTTTCAGTCTCTCTTGTTTCAATATGCGTGTTGCTTGTGGCGCATGGCTCCACTGTATCGGATTCCTTCACGTTTGAACTGTTCTCCCGCTTCGAAATCTCCTCCATACACTCTTCGATGACTTCCTTGGCACTGCTGTCCTCCGGATCAAGTTCCGCCCAGCGTTTGGCATATTCTATCGCTTTTTCTTCTTGTCTCATAAGATATTGGTATGCGTATGCCATACGCATGTTCCAGTTCGCATTTTTCTCACCTTCGTCACGCACGGTCTCCATAAGTCTTATTGCCTTTAGTAGAACTCTGTCTCCTTTCCAGCGTTCTGTTCCTTCATCATTGTCACCGATAATGGCATAATTCTCATATGCACTTACAAGCAACATTTTTATCCTGTAGTCTTGTTGCTCTTCAGGTATTGCCTCCAAAGCCCTGATAGACTTCGTGTATTCGTCCTTCTCATTCCACTCTTCTATCTGACTGAAGAATGTATCATCTCCCGGACTGTACGAAATGCCATCAGGACTTTCTCCTTTCCATGGTTCGCTGTCTGAAAGTCTACATAACTGACCCTGCCTACAGAATTCGGAAAGGTAGAAAGAATACTCAGGATACTCATCAAGCAAAGGAAGCAAAGTTGAGATAAATACTTGCTGGTTATAGACAAACAGGTCGATATAGCTGTATTCCGTTCCGGTTGCACCCCCTGTTATCACACCGAGATTGCCCGGTTCAAGAATCTCTTCTGTTATCCTGTCTTCAAGATCATGACGGAAGTTCAATATATTATCTTCGCCAGCACCATTCTGGAAGACTATGTAAAGAGCTTGTGCACCGAAACCGTTGGCATGGTCAAATATCTCGGTTGAACCATGATAATAGTCAGCTACGATGGAGCTCAGACAGGTAGATCCTACTATCACATCGAAGCGCAGTTCATCACTTTCCTTCGGGGTCAGTTGATATCCCGTATAAACGTCCTTCGGATTCTCGAAGAATTCATGGCCGTGGGATTTCACGGTTTCCTCTATGTGCTGTCTCAACCCGGACAAGGCAATCATGCCTTCCTCAATGCCTGACGCTCTTTCTATACCATTGACATATTTGAATGAGACACCTTCTCCCAGTACAAGTTCCAAAATGACATGAAAGTTTCCGTCACTATTTTCTTCCGGTAAGGCACAAAGATTTTTGTCGTAATACCTGATGTTGAAGTTTTCTCTTTTTTCGTCATAGGATGCTTTTACCATGATCTTGCCCATATCGACATCGGTATCGTGTACACGGTATGCGAAAGACCCGACCTTGCCCGGGTTGAAGGGGAAGAACTTCCATTTGCCTTTCAGACACTCCGGCATACAGGATATGATGTAAGGATAGATGATGAAGAGATCCGGCCATCCTTCGACCGAGAACGTGAACTCATGGTCACCTCCGATATTGAAGTGCATGTCTTCCGATATCAGATTGGTTCCTTTACTGATAAACTCCATGAAGGCATCAGCTTCCTCCATGGATTTCGGATTCATCATGCCAGACAGCTTTTCTTCGTTTTCTACAAACCAGTTCCAGAATTCTTTCACTCGTCTGGTTAACGGCAAGTGCATATTGCACTGACGGATGATACTCAGGGTGTATTCATCTTCCGGATTAAGTTCCCTTGCCTTGCTGAAATAATCCAGGGCCTCCCGATAATTGTTCAGAAAATACTGGGCATATCCCATTCTGAAATTCCACCGTTCATCTTCAGCGCCTTCCTCCCTGACGGATTCGAGCAGTTCCGCGGCTTTGGCATATTCCTCAATATTGTTGTACGCCCTTGCAAGAAAGCCGGTCGTTTCAAAATCCCGTTCGGCTTCCGGAATCTGTTCCAGTGCATCGATGATTTCCTGATGCTTTTCGGCCTTGTGCCATTCGTCTATCTGCTCCATCAATTCGTCATTCATGTTCTCTCCGGTATATATGATTTGCTTTTTTTCCGGTTCTATAGGCTGGTCTGCAACCAAAGTCGGGAGGAATTCACTTGAAAGTTTTTTCAGGTCCTCTAACCGGGAGGCACACAACGTGAAGAGGGTGTACTGGTTGGGACACAGTGCATGACAGCTGTAAACGGGATAAGGTTCTTCATCCTCTGAATCTTGGTCGATACCCATGTCATAGAGGCGGTATTTTCCGCCGTCAAATTCCCTTTCTTCAATCATTTCCTCTTCCACATCAAGGAAATCCGGCTCACCATCGGTAGAGTATCCGGTGCATCTAACCGTGTGCCAGTTGTCTGCAGCCGCATCATAATAGACGAGGGTGCCTTCATCCGTATCTTCGAGATAGCTGCCCGGTAGGCTGAACCTGATCTTCCCGACCTTATGGTTGACAATTCCGCGCCGGTAGCCGATGGCAAATTCCGTTTCGTAGGGCGGTATCCCGTCAGTCGGGACAGGAACACAACCATGGAGTCTGCAAAGTTCCTCGTATTCCTTTTTGGGGAAAGGAAGAGACGGGTCAAGTGATGCTGTCGTTTCCAGCTCGCTTATGATGTACCCGTTGATACGGGCATCTTCTTCACTTCTTTCTGACGGCATGAAATAGCAGTCCTCCCACATGGCATTCAGGGCCATGCCTCTATGAAAACGTGCATCACGTTCCGAATTGTTCCAGATGAAGAAATCATCGGCAAAAGATTCGATTCCTTCTTCCCGGATACGCCTAACGACCTCTGAAAGACAGAAAGAACCCAAAGGTGAAATGACAATGCCGTTGTCTGATTGAGGGTAATATTTATTGATATCCCAACAGAATAACAAAGACGTGCTGCCTTTGTCCTTCTGCTCCTGGATGATTTCAAACAGTTTGGCCAGCCACTTGTGAAAATGTTTCTTCTTCATGGCCTCAAAGTCCCTTTCCGTGTAATAGTCCGTCTCGTCTTCAACCTCAAACCGGGTACGGGTCGCCTGTTGAAGTCTGTCGATGAACTCTATTGCTGCCTTGTGGAAGCCGGGACCAAGCATGTTGGTCTGGCAGTCTCCGTTTACGGAAATGACGTTGTCTGTATTTCCTTCTCCCTCATGTTGATAATTTAGGAACAAGTCGCCCAGCCTGCAAAAACTTACCGTCGAAGATGATTCATCGTGCTCTGCATTATAACCGGACTCAACAGCCTGACTTTCTACAGTCTGTTGAAACTTTTCAATATCCTTGATTTTAGTGTGAATGGTGAATCCAAGTCCCATAATTTCATTATTTTGTTTATAAATGCAAGATACCGATTTTATTCCAACTGGTCACATTTAATTTGTTAATAATAACAGAAATTTGGCACTATTGTAATACAATACGCCTTCCACATGGAAATCCATGCTTTTAATCATAGTTTAGCAACATTTTGTCAGTTCACTACATTGGGGTACAAGTTCTTCCGTAACACAAAAAATCCCCCTCCCATGAAAATCATGAGGAATTTAAGCGCATTTGCAGCTTTGTGTCAGAGGATAGCAATGAATTCACTCATTCTTGTCATTCTGGCCCAGAAAGGCAAACTGAAGTCTCAGGATTTCATCCATCGGAACGACTTTTCGGACTCTGCTCTCCAGACTTTCCGCCTCAGCCCAAAGGAAAGGATAAAAAGCTACGCCCTCACTGCTCTTCAGTTTCGAAGCATCGTTCTGCCAGCCGTCCCATCTGTAATCGGTATAGAACTTATCCGTATCGCCATGCAGACACCAATAGACGAATTGTCCAAATTTTATCTCCATATCTTCCATCTCCAGACAGTCGGGGGCAAAATAGCCGATATTGCCGTCGTCAAGACAGATGAACAATCCTCCCAGTATGTCTTCGCCGATCACTATCTCGTTGAACGGGAACAGACTGTTTCTAGTGACAAAGTTTAGTTCTCCCGAACCGTACAGCCTTATCCAGTTGTCAATGACTATACCACCTGTGTTTTCAAGGATTGCAGCCATCAGGCTACCGCTCTTGATCCGGTACTTCTCTTTCATTGCCTGCCTTGCTGCTTCATCCAGAGGCAGCACATTTATCGTTTTTGACGAACTTTTTATTTCATCAAGTATTCTCTGAAACATTTCATCGTTCATAGTCTTTATTTTTTTTCTGCTTAAAATTCTACTTTTCATCATACTCATTCAAAATAAATTGCACATTTATCTTGAACGTTATACCCATAGCATTTGCCGGAGGCCGTTATTACTTTTTTCATGTTTCTGTAAATCTTAAAACTCCATATCCTCCGTCCATTCCAAAGAGTCCACCGGACAAAGCTCTACTTTCTTCATTTCGTACCAAACGGTCAGCAATATCCTAATGCTGTCAGGCGTATATCCCTTAACCCATGTACATTCTACAAATTTTCGTCTGCCGTCTCTGATTTCCTCGAATGTGGCATGGCTCAGCAACCCTACACGGAACTCTCCAGCCATGTCCTCCTTTCTTACTTGCATGGCATAGACTGGTTTCCCGTAGCGTGTCGTGCGCCCGTCTTGGTCGATCAGACGCTGCAAGACTTCATTGGGCGTTTCCTGACGGGCTACTATGGCAAAACGTAGTGAAAGGTAATCCCTCCACCTTTGCGGTACTTCAGTCCGCTCATTCTCCGGCGGCATTGTCTTGTCCGAAAAAGTGGGAAACACAATATTCGCCGCCACCACCATAGCCACGATAACTGCCCAATAGACTGCTATTGCTCGTTTCCAGTAACGGGGACGTTCACGGAGTTCCTGCCGGACTTCCTTGCATATCTTCTTGTCGTCAAAAAATCCCAGAGGGATGGCTGACAGCAGCACCGCCAGACTCGCCAGACCGTAGAAAACAACCTTTTGTGGCACGTTTACCAGATGTACATACCCGTCTTGTCCCCTTGCCGCCAGAAATGTGCCGGCCAACAGGACGAATTCCGGGAGGATGCTCAGGAAGTATATTCCGGCAGCAAATGCCTTTCGCTTCCTTTTATTGTTCCATTCCGTGAAATGCGCGTAGGAAATTTTATGCAGCATCACCAACAGGCGGAAAAAACGGCTGAATATGTTTCTTCTATTTGTCATTTGAGTATTTCAGTTATCCATTTCAGAGCAGTTCCTAATAAAACCATTGCGGGAATAAGAAGCAAATAGAGAGGGAAAAAGAACAGGTTGCGCCGGAAGGGACTGAACTTGCGTCCCGCATAATGCTGCATGACCGCTTTCCGCCGGGAAGGCGGGTATATTTTGCCGAACAGACGGTCTGTCATGAAGACAGAAACGGAGAACACGATTAGAAGAACGGCTCCAAACACCTCGAATGCCAAGTCATCCAGAAAATGACCGCCTATGGTCAGAACCGGCATGAATATAAAAAACGTGATACAGGCCCACAGCATATCACTCCCACGGGGTTGTTTGAAACTGACCTTGTGATAATGCTCCCATGTTATTTCTCCCAACCAAAACAGATAGTCGAAGAAATAATAATGTCGTTCTTGCTCTTTATATTCCTGTTTCTTCATTCTAAACATAATGTTCGGCAGCCAATCGCTGTTTATGGCAATCTTTTCATTTCGCTCAATTACAAATATATATCATAAACCCGTTGGCGGAATTAATTTAGTGCATACTTAATTCTGCCAATGGGCTTGTTGTTGATGAAGTTTACGTATTGCAGAATGGTAAGTGCACTAATTTTGCCGATGATTCTGGCAAACAAACCATTCGTTATTTTCGCATAGTTTCTGATGGCCAAGAACTGGTCTGTAAGTTGTGAGAATATTGTCTCAATCCTCTTTCTTGCCTTTGCAAACGGAATGAATGTCGGCTTCCAGTCCTTCTGGTTGAGCCGATACGGACACTCCAGTCTTATGTGTGCGGTTTCGAACAAGTCAAGCTGTACATCAGCTCCAATATACCCTTTGTCGCCATAGATGCTACAGTCGTGATAAGCATGTTTCACATCCTTCATATAATGGAGATCAGCCGCACTTGCCTTTGAGAGATCATAGGAATGGATAACTCCACATAACCAACAGAGAGCGTGTAACTTATAACCAAAATAATACGTGTTCTGCGAAGCGCAGAAACCGAAGTCTGGAGCTTGCGAGAAATCACCGGTACGTCCCATCTTGCATCGTTTCCCTCTTGCAACCCTACAGACCTCTATTGGCTTGGAGTCAACAAAGAATTGTTCCTCTCCACCATCCATTTCCATGGCAACCCTTTTGCGCAGTTCCTCACACAAGCCTGCAGTTTTCTTCCTGCGGTCATTGAACTGTCTCCTTGATATGAGATTGGGAATGCAGTCCTTGTACTCTTGCAATTTATAGTCGAACAACCACTTCTCACTATCAATGCTCTCTGTCTCTGCTGTCAGGGACAGTGCCACTACTTCCAAGTCAGAAAACTTAGGAACAGGACCACGGCGTGGAACATTACCCGATTCATTGACGAGATTTTCAGAGAATTGCTTGCATATCTCAAGTATTTTGACGAATTTTGTATAAAGGTTGTACATACGATGGTTTGAACTTAATGTTTTGATTGTCGCTAAGTTACTAAAAATCAACGATATGTGCAACTTTTTACTCATCTTTATCAACTTAAATTAATTCCGCCAACGGGTAACAATCAATTAAAAAACAACTTGTTATGGTAAAGAAATTTTTAACAATCATGTTTGCTTCAGTGATGGCAATGCTCGCTTTCACTGCTTACAGCAACGACGATGAGCCACAAGGACCGTTTGGAGAAAAAATGTTGGAGAATATCGACAAGATAATAGTCGACCAAGCTGATGCCGGAAATCTCTATCAGAAAAAGGATGATGCTGCCCGGTTTATATTGGTAGCAGACTCAAAGGAGGCTGCCCATGGAGTGTGTGAGAAGTTCATTCTCGATCAGTGGGACGTAAAGCAACGCACTGTCAAACTCCCTGACAACTGCGGCAGAATCTCACTCACACCCGGTTCGGACGAAAGTATCTTTTACACCGTTTCGTTCAATGCTCTCAAGAATTTCAAAGAACCGGACATGACAGTCGTAATCGTTCCGGAGGAATACATGGACGGGGATAATCTTGCTATAGACCAATACTTCCCGGCAAGATGGACTGAAAAATGTCCCAATTGTGGTCATAAGTGGAAAACATTTGCATCCGGACCATATACATGCTCCGAATGTGGTCATAAGTTTGATTAGTATGCACAATACTTTCCGCGCTATCTTGGCAATGACAACGTTCCTGGTAACAGGAGCGTTGTCATCCTGTAATCATACCGATGAGTTGGAGCCGGAATCTCCGGCACCACAGATTGTTTTTCTCTTCTCTCCGGGGGGATTGGGTGACATGAGCTATAATGACCGTATACTTGAGGGTGTTCAGAGATTCAAGATGGAAAACGGAGATATAGACATCTATATCTACTCCCCGGAATCCCTGCAAGAGGCTGAGAAAATTTTTGCGGACTGGCTTGAACGTCCCCAAAGCAGCATACCCGTGCTTTTTGTATTGGGTAGCAGTGATTATGAGCCAATGGCGGAACTTTATCTGGCAGAACACGACTTGACACCCAACAAAAGTATTCTGCTTTTTGAAAGCCGGAAACAGTATAAGGACGAGAACATCCATACCTTCCAGATTTCGATGTTCGGGGCTTCATACCTTGCAGGAGTATGTGCAAGAAAATGTTCTGAGATGACACCTCTGGTGCTGCTTGCCAATAATACCGACAGCCCCATCAACATAGCCAAGGACGGTTTTATTGCAGGCTATGGCAGCGACTGCGATGTGGAGTATCTGGCGGATGATTGGACGGGATATGTGTCGGCTTCGCTCGCTTACCGGAAAATGAGCGATTGGGCGGTTGATTACGACTTCATCTTTCCGGTGGCAGGTGGCTCCAACGCCGGTATATACCGCTACTCCCGTGAATTTGAGGTCTCACCGTACCTTGCAGGTATGGACATCGATCAGTCAAGCCTCTCCAACCGGATTACGGGTTCGGTCATTAAGC
Organism: Bacteroides sp. LFL-34; assembly: GCF_027257075.1. NCBI lineage: Bacteria > Pseudomonadati > Bacteroidota > Bacteroidia > Bacteroidales > Bacteroidaceae > Bacteroides > Bacteroides sp. LFL-34. The sequence continues at coordinate 130,603 of NZ_JAPQKZ010000014.1, forward strand.
ATATTGACCAATTGATTTACAGGTATCTGACGGAATGGGTCGTCACAGGGGATATGCCGGAGAACCAACTTTACGGTCTTGAAAGCGGGTATGCCGACTGGCTGGTCGCACCCCGATACGTGAATGATTTCAGCAGCTTAGTCAATGGAATGCGCCCTCAGGCTATGATTTTTGAGAAAGAGTATTATGAAACAAGTGGTTATTAAACTTATTGCACCGCTCCTCTGCCTGATTGGTCTGTGGAGCTGTTCGGACGATGAGCCTTCCCTGTCTCCTGACAACAAGCAGTGGACAGAGAAGGTTGTTGCCGTGGTGCTTCCCATGGAGAAAGGGCTTGATGTGCATTGGAAAAGGACATTGGGAATGTTTACAACCAACTTTGAGCGTGCATTCAAGAACCACGAAGCGGGTATAAGGTTAAAGTTTGAATACTACGATGAGGCAAAGACCGATGTGCGGGAACTTGCCCGGTCGCTGGCATTCAACGACGAGGTGTATGCCGTAATCGGCGGGCTGTATTCTTCCAATGCGGCAATCCTCGCGGCGGAACTGACTATTGTGGGCAAAACATTCTTCACTCTCGCCACCGCCGAACAACTGGTTCGTGCATACGCATCGACAGGCTATCTTTGGGCGATGACCGAGACCGACATTACGCAATGTGAGGTGCTTCTCTCCAAGGTGATTAACTATGAGGGTAAAAGTGTGGCACTTTTGGTCAAGGAGAACGACGGTTACGGACAAACGTTCATTGACTGGTTCGCATTTCAAGCACGCGAACTGGGCTTGGAAAACATGGGATGCTATGCTTACACCTCTGACAATATAGCTGATGTGTCTCGCCAAGCCATGCAGTCAGGTGCAGAGTATGTGATATGTATCCCCTCTGAAATAGAAGAGATGAAGCCGATGCTTGAAGCGCATAAAGCACAAAGTCTGAACGGGCGCAGTGTACCGCGGATGTTGTTTTCGGATACCGCCTACGGTGCGGATGTACTCAAGATTCACGGTGATGCCGCCGAAGGCATAGAGGGAGTCGCATTTGGTGCCGACCCTGAGTCGGGGTTTGACGTAAGTTACAGGACCTTTTTCAATGCTACGCCTACTCTTGGAGAATCTCAGCTCTACGATGCCGCTATGCTCATCGGCTATGCCGCATGGTACCAGCAGTTCAGACCGGAGTTGTCGTTACAGAAATCATTAAGGGCCGTTGTTTCGGGTGAAGGCTTGAACATGGGCAGCTGGACAGGTGAGGATATGGGGCTTGTGGTGGATGCGCTCGCTGCCGGAAAGTCGCCCTATGTCCGTGGAGCGTCAGGACATTTAAGGTTCGATGCCAAGGTGTTTACCAATGTACTTGCCACCACTTACTATAATTTCAAGGTTTACAACGGACGGTACATCATCCTTGACTATAACACCAGCGACGGGGGGAACCGCACGGATGCGACACTTGCCGGTTGGAACTGGAAAGCCTTCCGGATGCAGGATTTCGACAATTCAGGAGAATTCAATTACCCTGCACATACCGGCAACTGGGCACTCCTTGTCGCTTCCTCCAAGGAATGGACCAATTACCGCCATCAGGCAGATGTGCTCGCTATCTATCAGCAGCTCAGACAAGCCGGATATACCGACGACCGTATCATTCTCATTGTCGAGGATGACATAGCCGATAATATATCAAATCCCAACAAGGGAGTCATACAGGTGACTATCGGGGGAAACAATGTATACGAAAATGTAGAGATTGATTATCGTATGTCATCGTTGAATACAAAAGATATACTTGCCATTCTCAGTGGCGAAAAAAGCGAAAAACTGCCCACGGTAATCGAATCTACTGAGAACGACAACCTGTTCGTTTTCTGGAGCGGACACGGTGTGCCGGGGGCCATGTGTTGGGATGAGGAAGCTTACGCCATGACAGGCGATAAACTGTCTTCTGTTTTTGAGGATATGAACCGCAAAAGGCGTTACCGTAAACTTCTCATGATGGTGGAGGCTTGTTTTTCGGGCGGTGTGATGAAGCAGTGCGAGGGCATCCCCGGGATGCTGTTCGTCACTGCGGCCAACGGCGACGAAACATCCAAGGCTGATGTCTTCAACTCAGAGATGAAAGTGTGGATGAGCAACCGTTTCACCTCCACCTTTATCGAACAAATAACCGATAACAAGGAGGTGGCTATGCGCGACCTCTATTACCGGCTGTTCATCAATACTGTCGGAAGCCATGTTATGGTGTATAATGCTGAAAACTATGGCAATCTTTATTCAGCCAATATGTCAGAATTTATAAATTCAATAGTTCGTTAAAAAATAGCCACGCCTAAGCGGCTCTGGCAGTAAATAAAATGAGTTCTTTGAAAAGTTTGTCAATAACTTGCATGTCTGGGTTAATCCCGAACACGCAAATAAATCGTTCAAGCATATAAGCATTGTGTATAAAAGACTTGCAGGAGGATATGGAATAGGTTATTCCGAGCCTCTTACATGCCGCTTTGGCCAAGTTGACAGCAGCAAGCGATGCATTGAAGTGAAAATCCAACTTTCTGAAGTCGGTTGACTGACAGTTGGTGATTCCTGCATGTTGCTTACCATCTCTCAAAATTCCAATTGGAACCTGGTTCTGTAATAATCCAGAACCTCCCGTCCATCCATCGAATCGTCTGTAGAGAAGTAAAGCTGCCACTTGTCTGTCCTCCCGTCCATCGGATACCAGATGGCTAAGGAAACATACCTTTTGAGAGCTTTTGCATATACCCTCAATCCGTATAGCTTTCCTTTGTTCACCTCGTATTCCTTGCACCGGGTCAGATCCAGATTGGCAAAGTCGATTCTTCCGTCAAACCACTTTGGATGGCCACGTTTTCCTGTTTTCTGTTCCAATGTCGGATAGTACAGGATTACGTCATTCCGAAAGCGGCTGATGACATGGAAATCGTTCTCACACATAGGCGTTATGAATGTTTCCTTGGAAAAGAATGCGTCTGCAACCACCGTTCTTGATATGCTCTGTATCTTGTCTTTTCTACTGATAAGATAGCTGCTGTACCAGTCAACGAGGTTCTTGTCCATATTATCCAAGGTTTTACAATCCGGTGTCTGAATGGAACCTAAAGTCATGCATTCATGGTTGTCGATGTCTATGACACCGATGCCCATGATTTCCAATCCACGCTTGTACTCTCCTGCACAACCAGACCAGAAGTAACCTATCCAAGGTGTCTTCTTGCCTGATTTGGGGATATAGGAAGGATCGATGGCGATGGCTTTTCTTTTACCTGTGAGATGCTTGCTGATGATAGAGCCGTTGAACGCAAACCAGTCGAAAGTTTCATGCTCAAAAAGGTTACGGTAGGTCTGTTCCGAAAAACGTCCATACCTACCCAATTGGAGGAAGTTTATACGATCAGGGATGGCCATGAATAATTTCATTGCATCCATGAACGTTTTTTCAAAAGGTTTGTGTATATTCACGACTGATTTGAGAGCCGATAGGCACTCGGATTGGTATTGCATAAGGAGTGTTTCTTTAGTCATAATCAGAAGAGTTGGGAGACTTCTAATTTACTAAAAATCAACGAATTATGCAATACTTTCCACCTTTATTATCAGCAGGTTAGCACTCTTTTTTCAGTACATTTCTTCATGCTTAACCATTCGTTTTTGACAACATTTCAATGACCTCTTTAGTGTTTTCGAACCAGCTTTTGCCGGTTCTATTGTTTAACTTTTAATTTTTCAGCAAAAAACAGCAACCGTTGTTTTACTTACTTTTTTCTTCTGCTTAACATAACCGTGCATTCCGCAAGAACTTTTGTGGAGTCATGCCGTATTTCTTTGTAAAGAGACGGTACAGCGAGGTGGAGGAGATGAAAGTGCATTCTTTCAATAGTTCTTCTACACTGGCGTATTTACCCGAAAGCAAAAGTTCCGCTACATATTCGATGCGCAAATCGTTGATATATTCGCTGAAACTTTTACCTGTGAACTGACGGAACAAGCCGGCGAACTTGTTAGCAGGAATATTGAATTCGCCCATGAGCGCCTTGCGGGAGAAAGTGTTGTCGAGGAAGAATTTCTGATCAATGATTTTTACTTTGATTTGCTCGAACAGCAGTAAGTCTGGATCCTCATCGTCATTCCATGCAATATTTTCGGACAGAGTACTACGGTTTAACTTCTCAAGCTCTTCCTTATATCTCATCGCCTCTTTCACGTTGGCAACCAAAGAAATGTTCTTCTTTCTGATGATGCGGTTGTTATATCCCAGCACGCAACCAATGATAGCTAAAGCAATCAAGATGCAGATGGCTATCACAAGCTCCCAACGTTGGTGAGTGATTTGAGCCTCCTTGTCTTTGACATCGTAGATGATGGACAACTCTTGTGAGGAACTGCGCAACTCCCTTACACGCAGGCTGTCCCGCAATACGCTTAGTCGCTCAAAATAGCTTGCCGCCTTGTCATATTGTTCCAATCCCTGATATGCCATGCCGTAGAATTTTAAGGTGGAAGACATGTAGAGGTTGATAGTATCTTTCTTATGCATCATCTCTGTTTCACGTTGCTTGCACATATCCACGATTTCATCATAACGATGCAAGTCAAAGAGATAAGGCACAACCAAGTAGGCGTACCGGCGATTGATACGCCCCATCTTCTGAAATTCAGAATATGCCTCATTCGCTTCTTTTTCTTTCCCTAATTTGGAACATACGACAGCACGATGGGCAAGCCATTTGCATTTTTCTTGCTCATAGAGTCCTTCCATTTCAGCCTCGCCTGGAGTTTTGGCATACAAGTATTTCTCAAGTTTATCAAGTACTTGAAGGGCTTCCCCGTATCTTTTATCACGCTCGTAGCAGATAAGCAAATCGTTGCAGTTTGCACGCAAATTGTCATATTTCCTGTCGTAATGCGATTTCTCCATCATCTCTGTGGCTTGCAACATATAGACATAACCACGTTCTTTCGTGCCTTGTTCATGAAGGCTCTTGCCTAAATAAAATAGGGCAATCGACTCCATACCACTGTCTCCAGCTTCTTGGGCATTTTGCATTAAAAGCTTTACCGTCTCTGCTTTTCGCTTTTCATCATATAAGCCATCATAGCATGAAATCAAACGATGAAGCAGCTTCATTGTCATCTGCTCATCTCGCTTCACCGCCTTTGCAGCAAGGGCGTTTTTATAGAAGCTGGCAGCTATGATGAAGCGGCCGGTGTTATAATACAAGTCACCTTCCGTTATATCGAGTTCATGAGTAGCTTGCTTTCCCTTCTTCCGTAGTTCCATCATGATGCGTTCAGCCAAAGGTGTGTCCGAAAAAGTAAACTCGTACACTTTATCTTCTGTTATCAGGCTATCGGGCAAGGCTGACCGGTTGGCGAGCAAAGGCATCGCCCACAATCCGCAAACAAGCGAACATAACCATATTCTCATTTTTCTATGCAAATGCCTTTTCATTATACTATGTTGTTATGATTATCAAAAGTACAACTTATATCTAAAATTAAGGATGCTTTACTTCTTTTTTGGTAATATCTGGGTAAGATTATGAAGATTTGGGAGGGAAATTAATAATCGGGAATGGCAGCTGAAAAAGCGAAAGAGTGTATTCTGAGTAATTCAGTAAATCTATCTTATGTTTGTTAAACGAAACAATCGCTTGCTTGTTTATTTGGCGTTATTTATTCTTGCAGACACATACATTAAATATTAACGTTTAAAATTCCAAATTATGAATTACAAGAAAATGACTTTTAGAGCCTCGATGCTCGGTTTGATAGTTATGTTATTTGCCGGTTTAGTCAGTTGCAGCAGTGATGATGATGACAAAAATATCCCTGTAGAGGAAACTAAAGTTCCAACAACAGGGGCTATTGTTTTTTTGTATGCAGCAACGGAGGATGAACTGTCTATATGCGACATGATTGCGGAGTACACAGATGAGAATGGAGCGACTAAGACAGAAGCTATCACTGCTACAAAATGGAAAAAACAAATCAATTTTAGTAGTTTGCCTGCCAAAGGATTGATTTCCATCAAACGTACGTTAAAAGCAAATGTGGAATTAGAGAAGAAGTCTTATCAATTTAGTAGTCATTCGCTATTAATCACAGTCGCTATCTTTGATCAAAACAAAAAGACTGTTGATTCTGCTACATCTGGTAGTACTAATTCATATTTATCTGTAGGAAAAGACAAAGTAGAAGAATATATCAAAAAAGAGAGTTCTAATACTTATTATTCTTATGTTTTAGATAAGAAAAAGAATGCGCAAGATAGTTATTTCACCATCGAATATCTAAAGCAATAATACATGAGAAGCAGCATCATCACATTAGTCCTTCTTCTATCAATCGGAGTATCTTGGGCTGGAGACCGCAATCGTATCATCGCATTAGGCGTGCGCAACTTCACCTATACTCCGAAAGAGGGAAAGGAAACGGTTGGAAGCGCATTAGGCTCTATTGCGAACGTCTTGATTACTGGGCAGAATACTACACAACAACCACAATACAAGGATGCTGTTAGGGCAGCTATTGTGAGAGGATTGACTTCCGGCTTTCGCACAATCGCTACCGACATGGGGAATATTGGTGAACAAACGAATGCCACTTTTGACTATTATGTGGATGCAACAATAAATAACATTTCCACCACGACTAAAACGGAATCAATAACTACTACCAAGAATGGTGTTAACACATACTATAAAGCCATGGTGGGAATTACCCTGCAATTCAAAGATTCACAAACCGAGGAAGTGATAGCTAGTCCGATGTTTAAGATTTCCGACGTAGATGTTGCATGGATAGAAACAGAGGAAAGTGCGATTACCTCTACTTTGCGCAAGTTGTCAGCTTACGTAGGAGGATATTGTAATCGCAAGTATCCAATCTATGGCACAATATTGGAAAGTGCCCGACAAAGCAAAGACAAGCAAAAAGAGGTGTATATCGACCTCGGAACTAATTTAGGCGCATACAAAGGACTTCATCTAACTGCCTACACTGTAAAAACGATTGCAGGGAAAGAAGCTAAGACTCAAGTAGGCAAGTTGAAGATAATGGATGTACAAGGCGAGGATATAAGCTTTTGCAAGATACAAAGCGGCGGCAAGGAAATCAAAAACATACTTGACAAGGGAGAAACTATCTTCGTGAAAAGTACAGAGTAATAACAATAAGTTGATGCCAAATCTTCCAAATCGGTTCTTCGATAAATTTTTAATAAAAAAAACAAGATTATGACAATGAACATGAGGTTTTTCATTATTGCAGCAGCGGCAACGCTATTGGCTGCGTGTACACAAGAGAACGAGGTACAGAACAATCCGGTGGAAGCACGAATCACGGCAGGCGTGAGCGGGCCGAAGACCCGTGCTGTGGACAACGGGTGGAACGCCGACCGAATCGGCGTGATGGTGGTGGATGCCCCTGGCACGACCACGACCATGGGCGGCAAGTACAAGAACGTGGGATACGCGACCACGAGTACCGGCACCAACGCGGACTTCACCCCGATGACGGCGGGTGGCGGCATCTTCTTCGAGGATGCTTTCCTCGAGTTTACTTTTGCCGCCTACGCGCCTTACGCATCGGGCGCAAACGCCTCCACCCTGCCTGGTACAGACGGGAAGATTACGGTAAATACAAGCAACCAGCCCACGACCACGGAACAGGAGAAGGTGGACTACATCCATGCCACGGGAGCCAAGGCCGATAAAGACAGCCCGACCGTCAGCTTCACGGACAACACCGCCGCGGGCGGCAGCGACTGCTCCTTCAAGCACAAGATGGCCCGTCTTATCCTCAAGGTGCAGGTGTCGAACACCGACGGTTTCGACGACACTGCCGTGCTGGAATTCGCCGACTACAAGCTGGGCGGCCTGGTTCACGAGGGAACGTTCGATGTGAAGACCGGTACCGCCGCGACCGCGGGCAGCGTTGTGAGCGACTGGATGTTACGCCAGTGCACCGGTGCCCCGAAGACGGCCACGGACAAGTGCGTGGCAACCTTTGACGCCGCCACGGGCGTGATGACTTTCACCATGATCCTGCTCCCGCAGACACTCGCCAACGCTTTGGTGCTTGAGATATCTCCCGATGACGGGGAATACCAGAGCTACTCCAACAAGGACATGATCAAACCCGCGTTGGAGGCCGGTTATTCTTATACCTACACCATCACGGTGAAGAAGACGGGGCTGACCCTTAGCGGAAGCACCATCGAAAACTGGAACGACGGTGGTAGCCATGCGGGTGATGCAAAAATGTAGTGTGTCTGAAAGCCACTGCCGTGCATCAGGCGTAAGACGGAGGCACGCCATATATAATAAATGGTGCGGCAGCCCGCGTCGCAACGGGCAGTGGCACAAAACGAAATAAATAAAGACAATATGAAAATAATAAGGAACATAGCGAGAAGGCCGTGGCCGCGCATCGGCGGCTGGTTGCCGGTTATGATGCTCATCTGTGGGGTGCTCGCTTCCTGTAGCAGTGAGGATGAAAGCACCGCGCCCCTGCCCGACGGCAAGTACCCGCTGCAACTGACGGCGGAGGTGGCGCAGCCGCAGACCCGCGCCGGAGGTAAGGATGCGTGGACGGGCGGCGAGGAGATTAGAGTGTCACTGGAAGGCGTGTTTGGTAACAAAACATACGTGATGGACGCATCGGGCAATGCAAGCCCGAAGGATGCCGATAATGCCTTCTATTGGAAGAACACCGATGAAGCCCGCGTCAGTGCATGGACCCCGGACATAGAATCGGAAACGGATATTTCCGACCAAAGTGGCGGGTACGCCGCTTTCGATGTCCTGTACGCCAGTGCCATAGGGCGTTATGACCAAGCCATAAATCTCCGTTTCATCCACCGCATGGCGAAAATCGAAGTAATTCTCAAAGCTGGCGAAGGCATTACGGAAGAGGAGTTGGAGGGTGCGACCGTCACCATTTTCGGAGACCCGCTAACGCACTCAACCGCCGGCTTGGTATCACCGGGTGACCAATCGGACGGCGAGATAAAGCCCTATTACGATGCCGCAACGAAGAAATACGAGGCGTTAGTGCCGCCGCAGGATATGACGGGCAAGCCGCTCATCCGAATCAGCATAGGCAGCAATGACTTTACCTACACTCCCGAAACAGAAGCTGCCGGCAAATTTGGGTTTTTCGGTGGCAAGCGGTATGCCTACACCATCACCGTGAAAGCCAGTGGCATAGAGGTGACCGCAGCCAAGGGCGGAACGTGGAACGCCGGCGGCAGCGAGAATGTGGGCGTGACCATCACCTATGACGGCACGGAAACAGAACCGAAAATCGGCGACTATTACTACTCCGACGGCACCTGGAGAGACGGTGGCCTGCGCAAGCTCTATGCCGACGGCACGATGGAGTGGGCAGAGACCAAGCCGCAGCCGGAGAACGGTAAGAACGTTATCGCCATCGTGTTCCATGCCGGTCATCACGAAAACGATGCCTCCGATTACTCCGCCACCGGTATCGGTCAGCAGAAGTGCCACGGCTATGCCGTTGCCTTGCAGGATGCCACAAACGGTTATTGTCAGTGGGGCGTTTACGGAACCGAGTTGGGTTGCTGCCCCACGGATGGAAGCGGAAAAAAACAGAACAATTACTCTGCACCTGACATCGACTGGAGCGGCTACGCCTGGACACAGAAAATCATCACCGCTGCCGGCGGCAAGGACAAGTTGAATGCCACCGAAGATTCCGGTTATCCTGCCACCTACTATGCCGTTGTGGATTATGCGCACAAAGTCCCGTCCCCTGCCAACAGCACCGGCTGGTTTTTGCCCTCCATCGGCCAGATGTGGAATGTTTATCAAAACCGCGCTTCTTTGTTTGAAGGCAAGACAGTGGTATCAGGCTTAAAGTCTGACTGGTACTGGTCCTCCTCGGAGTTCTACCGCAATCCGGCGAACTACGCTCTTTGTGTGAGTGTGGGCGACGGCGACGTGTACTACTACCGTAAGAGCAGCAGGGGTAGTTACTTGCGTCCGGTCTTGGCTTTCTGACCTATTTACCTATTCAGCCTATTTATCTATTATGCGGCGTAGCCGCTCGTTGATAAAGGCTGAATACCCGCGAAGCGGGTCGGATTTACAAACGGAATTGTGGCAACGGCCGCTTGCAGTCTTTGCCCCGCAAGGAAGATAAAAACAAGTAACGTAAAGTTAAAATAAAAAGTGTGACAATGAAACGAAATATCCTACATACCCTTTGGGCGGCGGCACTGCTGCTGACCGGCTGCACGCAGGAGGAGCTTCCCCTGCCCGGTGCTGACAATGCCGCACCGCTCGCCATCACCATCACCGACGGCGGCTATGCCCTGACAACTTCGGCTGACGGCTCGCAGAAAGCCGCTACCCGTGCTACCGAGGACGGTTACCGTACCGAGTTTACCGCCAGTGACGCCTGCGGACTCTACCTTGTGCGCAATGGGGCGATAGTCTATGACAATGTGAAACTCACCGCCACAGCAGGCACGAACGGCAGTCTTACCTGGCAACCCGAAGCGGGCGTAACCCTTGCCGGCGGAATGGCGGGCGAGAAGTATTTCCTCTACTATCCCTATCAAGAGACAGCGAAGATGGCGGGCAAGGTAAATGCCACCGACACCACGAGCGATGGCGATTTCTTCGCCACGCTTATCAATGACTGGCAGCCGGAAGCTGATCAGAGCGACTACACGCAAGGCTACACAGCCTCCGACCTCATGACCGCCACGGGCTCGGGAAGCAAAGCCGACGGCAAGCTCTCGCTCTCATTCTCCATGACCCACCGCATGGCACTCGCCGTAGTCGAAATGCCCAAGACGGTGTATAAGTTCACCGACACCTCCATTCCCGACTATGTGATTGCTACTACAGCCGATTTCAGTGGAGAGGCCAAGCCCTGCCGCAATACGGACGGCACATACCGCTACTTCGTCCGTCCCGGACAAGGCAATACCGTAACCCTCACCGGCAGCTATGCCGACGGCAAGAAGGAGTTTTTCATCACCCCGAACAATATCAGCGTAAGCTCATACAAGACCTATAAGGTGGACGGAGCACCGACGATTGACAAAGATCACAATTTGCAAGTAGGGGACTACCTCCTTGCCGACGGCAATATTGTAGGCAAAGACGAAACTTTGACCGAAGAACAGAAAGCAAGCGTTATCGCCATCGTGTTCCATGCCGGTCATCACGAAAACGATGCCTCCGATTACTCCGCCACCGGTATCGGTCAGCAGAAGTGCCACGGCTATGCCGTTGCCTTGCAGGATGCCACAAACGGTTATTGTCAGTGGGGCGTTTACGGAACCGAGTTGGGTTGCTGCCCCACGGATGGAAGCGGAAAAAAACAGAACAATTACTCTGCACCTGACATCGACTGGAGCGGCTACGCCTGGACACAGAAAATCATCACCGCTGCCGGCGGCAAGGACAAGTTGAATGCCACCGAAGATTCCGGTTATCCTGCCACCTACTATGCCGTTGTGGATTATGCGCACAAAGTCCCGTCCCCTGCCAACAGCACCGGCTGGTTTTTGCCCTCCATCGGCCAGATGTGGAATGTTTATCAAAACCGCGCTTCTTTGTTTGAAGGCAAGACAGTGGTATCAGGCTTAAAGTCTGACTGGTACTGGTCCTCCTCGGAGTTCTACGACTATCCGGCGCGCCGCGCTCTTTATGTGAGTGTGCGCAACGGCGACGTGTTCCGCAGCTATAAGTACAGCAGAAGTAGTTTCGTGCGTCCGGTCTTGGCTTTCTGACCTATTTACCTATTCAATCTATTTATCTATTTGCGGCGTAGCCGCTCGTTGATAAAGGCTGAATACCCGCGAAGTGGGTCGGAAAAATTTTTGAAAAATCGAGTTATGGCATTATCCGAAGAATTACCCCTATACCGCGACACTTACCGGTTGTTGAACAACCTGTTGATCCTGACGCAGGATTTTCCGCGCTTCTTCCGCTACAGTATGGGCAGCCGTATGGTGGATTTGACTTTGGATATGCTTTCTCTGATTTACAAGGCGAACAGCAGCTATGAAAAAGTGGGCGTATTGACCGAATTTCTCGACCGTTACCGCATGTTGCAGATGCTTTTCCGCGTATGTGTGGAGCAGAAGGTCATTACCGAGCGCAAATACGCCTCGTTCGGGCTGCTGTTGGAGAAGATAGGCAAGCAGGCTACGAGCTGGAAACAATATAACGAACGCGGAATGAAGAAACAGGAAGATAAAAGGCAATGATTTATCAGTCGGGATTCGGGCGGTCAAGGCTTCCCGAAGCGAACTGTTTATTATTGAAAAAGGGTTGTCGGCAGGCTTTCCTCGTGCAGGGAGGCTCGCAAAGACAAAAACAGACAACATTTACTGGTCCTCCTCGGAGTTCTACAACAATCCGGCGAACAACGCTCTTTATGTGAATGTGAACAACGGCAACGTGAACAACAACAATAAGAACAACAGAAATAGTTACGTGCGTCCGGTCTTAGCTTTTTCAATAAAAATTTACCGAAGTATTGTAAATTTCAAAAACAATAAATCAAAATGAAAAGTTCAATCAAAAAAATGTCAGCACTGCTGACGATGATGGCTGTCGCCATCCTTACTTTCACCTTCACCGCTTGCAGCGATGATGACGATCCTGTGACGGAAGTGACTTACACCTACGGCTTCTCCAGCATGTCGGCCTCACACCCCGACTTTCTCGAAGAGATGGGGAAAATAGAGAACGCCTTCCAGTCAGCCCTCGGTATCACCGGCAAGCTCTTCACCAAGAAAGGTACGATAGAAGAATGTGACAAACAGGTTTACGAGGCTTGCCGGAAAGCATTCGATTCGCTCAAAAGCGAGGCCTGGCAAGGGGATTACACCTTCCAGGTTACGAACGTAGGAACAGGCAAGGTGGTATGCACGGCTACATTCAGTGCCGACAACGAAAACTTTATATAGTTTTATTAGCATGACCTGTTGGCGGAATTAAAATAGCGCATATTTAACTCTGCCAATAGGCTTTTCATTTTTGTAGTTAATATATTGAAGGATTGTAAGTGCGCTAATCTTCCCAATAATCCGGGCAAACAATCCATCTGTATCTTTCGCATAATTCCTTATAATCATAAACTGGTCACACAATTGCGAGAATAGGGTTTCAATTCTTTTTCTCGCTTTGGCAAAAGCTGGGAATGTTGGCTTCCATTCTTTTTGATTACATCTGTATGGTACCTCCAATCTGATATTGGCAGTTTCAAACAAATCCAATTGCACTTGGGCACTTATATATCCTCTGTCCCCTATGACTGTACAATTACTATAATCCACTTTCACATCCTTCAGGTAATGAATGTCATGCACACTTGCCTTAGTGAGGTCAAAGGAATGGATGATACCACTTAACCCGCAGACTGCATGGAGTTTACACCCATAATAATACATGCTTTGTGATGCGCAGTATCCTACCCCAGGTGCTTTTCTAAAATCCTTCTTTCCCATACTGCAACGTTTGGAACGGGCAATACGACATACTTCTATCGGTTTCGAATCAATACAGAAATAGTCTTCACCACCATCCATTTTAGAAACCATTCTTTCTCGGATTGCATTACATAGGGAGGAAGTTATTTTACGCCTGTCATTGTATTGTCGGCGGGAAATAAGGTTGGGTATTTCAACCCTATATTCCTGTAGCTTTGCAAACAACAGTTATCCAAACCCCAGCATTATCCTAAAAATACAGTTTTTTATTCTGTAAATCATTCTGTTATAGGATGAATAGGTTTGGATAATACATTCCTATATCTTTGCTAATGGCACTAAAGCCA